>NZ_JBJGZI010000014.1:0-137722 GCF_054050455.1 Geodermatophilus sp. SYSU D00684
CGCCGCCGGGGGCGGGGGGGCGCGCGGGCCGCCCACGCGGAGGTGGCCGCGCCCCGGCGGGCGGCGCGGGGGGGGGGGGGGGGGGGGGGGGGCCCCCCCCCCCCCCCGGCCCCGCGAGATCGGCGGTCTCGTGGCCATCAGCCGCCGATCGCCACGAGACCGCCGATCTCGCGCCGGGGAGCGCCGGGACCGCAGGGCCCGGCAGCGTGACCGTGCGGTCGGCGAGCGCCGCCAGCGCCGGGTCGTGGGTGACCAGCAGGACCGTGACCGTGCCGCCCAGGCCGGCCAGGACGGCGGCGACGCGGGCGGCCGAGGCCTCGTCGAGGTGCGCGGTGGGCTCGTCGAGCAGCAGCAGCCGGGCGCCGCGGCGCACCCGCACCAGCGCCCGCGCGACCGCCACCCGCTGCAGCTCGCCGGGGGAGAGGGTGGTGCAGTCCCGACCGGCCAGCGCCTCGGCGCCCACCCGCTGCAGCGCCTCGACGACGAACGCCTCGGCCACCACCGCGTCCACGCCCGGCGAGGCGGCGGCGTGCCGGCGCAGCTCGTCGGCCACCGTGCGCGCCGTCGTCCGGGGGTGCTGCGGGACCAGCGCGACCGCGCCGGCGGGGACGCCGGTGACGGTGCCGCCGACGTCCGCGGCCGGGTCGAGCGCGCCGGTGAGCGCGGCCAGCAGGGTGGACTTGCCCGAGCCACTGGGGCCGCGGAGCACGACCAGCTCGCCCGGGCGCAGCGCGAGGTCGACCGGTGGGAGGGCGGGCAGCGCGCGGCCGGGGTGGCGCACGGTCAGCCCGCAGACGGCGACGTCGGCGCCGCGCGGGTCGTCGTCGCCCGCCGCCGGGGGGACGGGGGCGACCGGGGCGGCGAGCACGGCGCGCGCCTCGGCGGCGGCCAGGGTGGCGGCCTCGCCGGCGTGGTGGGCGGTGCCGAGTGCGCGCAGCGGGGCGAAGGCCTCGGGGGCGAGCAGCAGCGCGGTGAGCCCGACGGCGAGCGCGAGGTCGCCGTGCACCAGCCGCAGGCCCACGGTGACCGCGACCAGCGCCACCGACAGCGTGGCGATCAGCTCCAGCACCAGCGCGGAGAGGAACGCCAGGCGCAGGGTGGCCAGCGTGCGGCGGCGGGTGGCCTCGCCCAGCTCGGCGAGCGCGGTCACCTGGTCAGCGGCGCGGCCGAGACCCACCAGCACCGGCAGGCCGCGGACCAGTTCGGCGACGTGCGCGGCCAGCCGGTCCAGGGCGCGGGCGGCGCCGGTGGTGCCGTCGCGGGTGGCCAGCCCCACCAGCGCCATGAACAGCGGCACCAGCGGCAGGGTGGCCGCGACCAGGCCGGCCGAGAGCAGGTCGGTGGCGGCGAGCACGACCAGCAGCACCGGCGGGACGACCGCGGTCTGCGCGAGCGCCGGCAGGTAGGTGGCGAGGGCGGGCGCGAGGTCGGCCAGCCGGGTGGTGGCCAGCACCGCGGCCGGTGCCGGGCCGCCCGCGGCGGCGACCGCGGCGGGGGAGGCGGCCAGCCGGTCGAGCAGCGCGCGGCGCAGCGCGTCCTCGGCGCGGCGGGCGTCGCGGGCGGCGGCCCGCTCGCCGAGGGTGCCGGCCACCCCGCGCAGCACGGCGCCGGCAGCGGCCAGCGCGAGCGGCGGCAGCAGGTCGCCGTCGGCGTACCCGGCGGCCCGGGCGACGGCGTGCGCGAGGCCGGCGGCGAGCAGCACGAGCCCCGCCGTCGAGCCGAGGGCGGCGGCCGCCGCCCGGGCCAGCGCGCCGGGCAGTCCCGGCACGCCGGCCAGCGGGGCCAGCGGCCCCCGGCCCGGGGCGGCAGAAATGGCCATTTCTGCCGTCACGCGGCCACCGGCTCGGACTGCGGCTCGGCGGTCAGGCGGCGGCGGAACACCCAGTACGTCCAGGCCTGGTAGGCGAGCACCACCGGCAGGCCGACCGCGGCCACCCAGGTCATCACGGTGAGCGTGTAGTCGCTGACCGACGCCTCGGCGATGGTGACGTCGAAGGCCGGGTCGACCGTCGAGGGCACGACCACCGGGTAGGCCGAGCCGAACAGCGTGGCCGCCGAGGTGAGCAGCACGGTGGCCCAGCCGGCGAAGGCCTGCCCCTCGCGGTCCAGCCGCACCCGGGTCCAGGTGACGACGACGGCGAGGGCGGCCACCAGCCACAGCGCGCCGGTGAGCGCCGTGCCCGAGCGCAGCTGCACCAGCCCGGCCCACGCCAGCAGCGGCAGCGCGGCCACCGGCGACCAGCGCAGCGCGAACGCCCGCGCCCGCAGCCGCAGCGGGCCGTCGGTCTTGAGCGCGAGGAACAGCGCGCCGTGCACCAGCGAGTAGCCGACCACCGCGGCCGCGCCGAGCAGCGCGGACCAGCCCACCCCGGCGAACGCGCCGCCGACCCGGTTGCCGTCGGCGTCGATCGGCAGGCCGAGGGTGGTGGCGGCCAGCGCCGCGCCCACGCCCGCCGCGGCCACCAGCGAGCCGCCGGTGATGACGCGGGTCCAGGCGGCGTCCCAGCGCGGGTCGTGCGAGCTGTGCCGCCACTCGAAGGCCACCGCCCGCACGATCAGGCCGAGCAGCACCAGGACGAAGGGCAGGTACAGCGCCGGCAGCCAGGTGGCGTACCAGCCGGGGAAGGCGGCGAACACCGCGCCGGCGGCGGTGATCAGCCAGACCTCGTTGCCGTCCCACACGGGCCCGATCGTGCGGAGCATCAGGTGCCGGTCGGCACGCCCGTCGACAGCACCGCGGCGGCCGAGCACCGGCAGGAGCGCGGCGACGCCGAAGTCGAACCCCTCGAGCAGCAGGAAGCCGGTCCACAGCACCGCGACGGCGGCGAACCACAGGGTCTGCAGGTCCATGTCAGGCACTCCGGTCAGTACGCGAAGGAGAGGACGTCGTCGTCGGCCCGGTCGTCGCCCGGGCGCGGGTCGTCGTCGTCCCGGCGGGACGACCCGACCGCCGGCGGGGTCGGCGTCGTGTCCCCGGTGGTGACGCCGCGGCGGGCCAGCCGCACGAGGAGGAACAGCTCGACGACGGCGAGGGCGCCGTAGAGCAGGCCGAGGCTGATCAGCGACGTCCACACCTCGGCGGCGGTGATGCCGGGGGAGACGGCCTGGGCGGTGAAGAACCACACCTGCTCGTCCACGGGCACGTCCGGGTTCGGGTAGACGACGAAGGGCTGGCGGCCCATCTCGGTGAACACCCAGCCGGCCGCGTTGGCCACGAAGGGCGCGCCGACGGCGAGCAGCGAGCCGTAGACGCCGATCCGCGACGTCGGCACGCGGCCGCGGCGGGTGGCCCACAGCGCGTAGGCGGCGACGCCGGCCGACACCGCGCCCATGCCGATCATGAGCCGGAAGCTCCAGTAGGTGACCGCGAGCACCGGGGTGTAGTCGATCTCCTGGCCGGCGCGGTCGCCGAAGGACGGGTCGTCGGGGTAGGTCTCGCCGTAGACGGCGGCGTACTCCTCCTGCAGCTCGTTGACGCCGGGGACGGCGGTCTCGAAGTCGCTGTGCGCGAGGAAGGAGAGCAGGCCGGGGACGGTCCAGCTGTGGACGTCGTCGCACTCGTTGGAGCCGAGCTTGCCCCAGGCGAAGACCGAGAACGGCGCCGGTGCCTCGGTCTCGCACAGCGCCTCGGCCGAGCTCATCTTCAGCGGCTGCTGCGCGTACATGAGCTTGCCCTGCCAGTCGCCGGTGACGGCTACCAGGACGAAGGCGGCCAGCGACACGTACCCGCCGAGCCGCACCGAGCGGCGCCAGACGGTGTCGTCCACCCGCCCACCCGAGACGTCGGTGGTCGGGGCGCCGGCCAGCTTCCGCTTCCGCAGCTGGTAGAGGCCGATGCCGACGAGCAGGGCGCCGGCGACCATCAGCGCGGCGACGATCGCGTGGCTGAACGCGGCCAGGGCGGTGTTGTTGGTCAGGACGGCGAGGAAGTCGACCTGCTGCGGGCGGCCGTCGTCGCCGACGGTGACGCCGACCGGGTGCTGCATCCACGAGTTGGCCGCGATGATGAAGTACGCGCTGACGATCGAGCCGATCACCGCGGCCCACAGCGCCGCCAGGTGCAGTTTCTTCGGGATGCGGCCCCAGCCGAAGATCCACAGGCCGAGGAAGGTCGACTCGAGGAAGAAGGCGAGCAGCGCCTCCATCGCCAGCAGCGAGCCGAACACGTCGCCGACGAAGCGCGAGTACTCGCTCCACGCCAGGCCGAACTGGAACTCCTGGACCAGGCCGGTGGCCACGCCGAGCACGAAGTTGACCAGGTAGACGCGGCCCCAGAAGCGGGTCATCCGGAGCCACTCCGGCTTGCCGGTGCGCACCCAGAGGGTGTGCATGACCGCCACCAGGATCCCCAGTCCGATGGTCAGCGGGACCATCAGGAAGTGGTAGACGGTCGTGATGCCGAACTGCCACCGGGCGATGTCGAGCACGTCCACGCGCGCTGCTCCTCGTCTGTGCCGCCTCTGAGCCGACACACTCTTTCTACGCTCTGTAGAACCCGTTTTCTACGCCGCGTAGACGATCGGCGTGTGAGGTCGCGGACAGGCAGGGACCTCGGTCCCGCCGGGCAGGGACCAGGGGCACGACCGGCCCCCGGCGCACGTTCTACGCTGGGTAGAGAAACCGAGCCGGGAGGAGTCGTCGTGGCGTCGCTGGGGGACCTGGAGCGCACCGTCATGGACGTGCTGTGGGCGGCCGACGGCCCGGTGGCCGCGGCCGAGCTGCGCGACGCGCTGGCCGACCGCGAGCTCGCGCTCACCACCGTGCACACCGTGCTGTCCCGGCTGGAGGCCAAGGGCTTCGTCGAGCACGACGACGCCCGGCCGCGCCGCTTCCGCCCGCGGGCCAGCCGCGCCGACCACGCCGCCGAGCTCATGCACGAGGTGCTCGGCCAGGCCGGCGACCGGCAGGCGGTGCTCGCCCGGTTCGTCGGCGGCGTCGACCCCGAGGAGGCCCGCCTGCTGCGGCAGCTGCTGGCCGAGAGCGCCCCGGACGCCGGCGCCCGCTGACGTGCTGCCCGCGACCGCCGCGGCGCTCGCGGTCCTCGCCGCCCTGCTCGCCTGGCCGGTGCCGGCGCTGCTCGGCCGCGCCCGGTGGCCCCGGCGCGACCCGCTCGCGGCGCTGGTCTGCTGGCAGGCGCTCGGGCTGGCCGGCGGCCTGTCGATCATCGGCGCGCTGCTCGTGCACGGGCTGGCGCCGTGGGGCCACTCGCTGCCCGAGGCCGGGTGGGCGGTGCTGACCGGGCACCCGGCCCGCGACCCGGTCCGCGGTGACCACTGGGTGACCCTCACCCTGGCCGGCGTCCTCGCCGCCGAGCTGCTCGGCGTCCTCGCGCTGTCGTGGGTGCGCACCGCGCGCACGCGGCGGCGGCACCGGGCGCTGCTGGAGCTGGTCGTGCAGCCGTCCGCGGCCGCCCCCGACGCCCGGCTGCTCGAGCACCCCGCACCGGTCGCGTTCTGCATCCCCGGCGCCCGTCCGCTGCTCGTGCTGTCCTCGGGCATGGTCGCCGAGCTCGACGACGGGCAGCTGGCCGCCGTCGTCGCGCACGAGCGGGCGCACCTGGCCGAGCACCACCACCTCTACCTGCTGCCGTTCGTCGCGTGGGAGGCGGCGCTGCCGGTGCTGCCCGCGGCCGCCCGGGCACACGCCGCGGTCCGCGAGCTGGTGGAGATGCGCGCCGACGACCGCGCGGTGGGCTCGCTGGCCGGGCCCGACCCGCGGCGCACGCTGGCGCAGGCGATCGTCGTCACGGCCGGGGGCGCGGGCGGGGGCGTGCCGAGCGGCGCGCTGGCGGTGACCGGCAGCGCGGTCGCCGCCCGGGTGCTGCGGCTGGTCGGCCCGCCGGCCCCGCTGCCGGCCGCCGCCCGGGCCGCCGTCCTGCTCGGCGCGGGCCTGCTCCTCCTGGTCCCGACCGTCCTGCTCCTGCTCCCGGCCCTGTGAGCGGGCACCTCCGCGGAGATGCACGGTGCACTTCCGCGGAAGTGCACCCCGGGGGGCGGGTCAGCGGGTGGGCAGGGCCGCCGGGAAGTCGACGCCGGTGAGCCGCGCGGACGCCGTCCAGAGCCGGGCCGCGAGGTCGGGGTCGCTGGCCGCGGCCGTCCGGCCGACCAGCGTCGGGTACCCGCGGAGTTCGCCCAGCCCGTCCGGCCCGGCGTAGCTGCCGCCGGGGAGGTCGGCGGTCGCGGCGAACAGCGTGGGCAGCGCGCCCTGCTCCGCGGACTGGGCGACCACCCGGTTGCCGAGGAGCGCGAACGCGTCCTTCAGCCGGTTCCCGGTGCGGCCCTGCAGGTTGGTGGCCGACCAGCCCGGGTGCGCCGCCATGGCCCGCACCGGCGAGCCCGCGGCGGTCAGCCGGCGCTGGAGCTCCAGCGTGAACAGCAGGTTGGCCAGCTTCGAGGCGCCGTAGGCGCGCTCGGCGGAGTAGCGCCGCCGCTCCCAGTCGAGGTCGTCGAGGTCGATCGCGCCCATCCGGTGCGCTCCCGACGACAGGGTCACCACCCGGTCGGTGACGTGCGGCAGCAGCAGGTTGGTCAGCGCGAAGTGGCCGAGGTGGTTGGTGCCGAACTGCAGCTCGAAGCCGTCGGCGGTGCGGCCCTCGGGCACCATCATGATCCCGGCGTTGTTGACCAGGACGTCGAGCGGACCGTCCCAGGCCCCGGCGAAGGCGCGCACCGAGGCCAGGTCGGCCAGGTCCAGCCGGCGCACCTCGACGTCCCCGGGCAGGCCGGCGGCCGCCGCCTCCCCGCGGGTGGTGTCCCGCACGGCGAGCACCACCCGCGCGCCCCGCTCCGCGAGCGCCCGCGCGGTGGCCAGGCCCAGCCCGCTCGTGGCGCCGGTGACGACGGCGGTGCGCCCGGTCTGGTCGGGGACGTCGGCGGCGGTCCAGCGGCGGCTCGTCATGCCGGGTCCAACGCGGGCGCGGGCGCCGGCGTGCCGGACGGCACCGCCGTGGTGTCGTTGCCCGGCAGGGGCCGGAACCGGCGCAGCCGCAGGCTGTTGGTGACGACGAAGACCGAGCTGAACGCCATCGCGGCGCCGGCGATCATCGGGTTGAGCAGCCCGGCCATCGCCAGCGGCAGCGCGGCGACGTTGTAGGCGAACGCCCAGAAGAGGTTCCCCTTGATCACCGCGAGGGTGCGGCGGGCCAGCCGGACGGCGTCGGCGGCGGCGCGCAGGTCGCCGCGGACGAGGGTGAGGTCGCTGGCCTGGATGGCGACGTCGGTGCCGGTGCCCATCGCCAGCCCCAGGTCGGCCTGCGCCAGCGCGGCCGCGTCGTTGACGCCGTCGCCGACCACCGCCACCGTCGCGCCCTCGGCCTGCAGCCGCCGGACGGCGTCGACCTTGTCCTGCGGCAGCACCTCGGCGACGACGTCGTCGATGCCGACCTCGGCGGCGACCGCGCGGGCCGCGGCGGCCGAGTCGCCGGTGAGCAGCACCGGCCGCAGCCCGAGCGCGCGGAACTGGCGGACGGCGGCCGCCGACGTCGGCTTGACGGTGTCGGCGACGACGAGCACGCCGCGCGCGGCGCCGTCCCAGCCGACGGCGACCGCGGTGCGCCCGGCGGCGTCCGCGTCGGCGACCGCCGCGGCCAGCTCCGGGGGCAGCGGGCCCACCAGCGCGGGCCGGCCGACGACGACCGGCACGCCCTCGACGGTGCCGCGGACGCCCAGCCCGGCCTCGCTGCGGAACCCCGTGACGGCCGGCAGCGCACCGGTGCGCTCGCGGGCGGCGGACGCCACGGCCGCGGCGATCGGGTGCTCGGAGGCGTCCTCCAGCGCGCCGGCCCGGCGCAGCACCTCGGCGGCGTCCTCGCCGGCGGCGGCGACCACGCCGGCCAGGCTCATCCGGCCGGTGGTGACGGTGCCGGTCTTGTCGAGCACGACGGTGTCGACCCGGCGCGTGGACTCCAGCACCTCCGGGCCGCGCACGAGGATGCCGAGCTGCGCGCCGCGGCCGGTGCCGACCATGAGCGCGGTCGGCGTGGCCAGCCCGAGCGCGCAGGGGCAGGCGATGATCAGCACGGCGACGGCGGCGGGGAACGCCCCGGCCACGCCGGCGCCGGTGCCGATCCAGAAGCCCAGCGTGGCCAGCGCCAGCGCGAGCACGACCGGCACGAACACCCCGGACACCCGGTCGGCCAGCCGCTGCACCTGCGCCTTGCCGTTCTGCGCCTCCTCGACCAGCCGCGCCATCTGCGCGAGCTGGGTGTCCGCGCCGACCCTCGTGGCCCGCACGACCAGCCGGCCGCCGGCGTTGACCGTGGCGCCGACGACGGCGTCGCCCGGGCCGACCTCCACCGGCACCGCCTCGCCGGTGAGCATCGAGGCGTCGACGGCGGAGGAGCCCTCGACGACCTCGCCGTCGGTGGCCACCCGCTCGCCGGGCCGGACGACGAACAGGTCGCCGGGCCGCAGCTGCTCCACCGGCACGCGCGCCTCGGCGCCGCCGCGCAGCACCGACACCTCCTTGGCGCCCATCTCCAGCAGCGCCCGCAGCGCCGACCCGGCCCGCCGCTTGGCGCGCGCCTCGGCGTAGCGGCCGGCCAGCAGGAAGGTGGTCACGCCCGCGGCGGCCTCGAGGTAGACGTCGCCGCTGCCGTCGCCGCGGGTCACGGCCAGCGAGAACGGGTGCGTCATGCCGGGCTCGCCGGCGGTGCCGAGGAACAGCGCGTACAGCGACCAGCCGAACGCGGCGAGGGTGCCCAGCGAGACGAGGGTGTCCATGGTGGCCGCGCCGTGGCGGAGGTTGGTCCAGGCGGCGCGGTGGAACGGCCAGCCGCCCCAGACGACCACCGGCGCGGCCAACGTCAGCGAGGCCCACTGCCAGTACTCGAACTGCAGCGCCGGGACCATCCCGAGCAGGACGACCGGCAGGCTGAGCGCCGCGGAGACGAGCAGCCGCTGCCGCAGCCCGGCGTCCGGATCGGCCTCGGGGGCGTCCTCCTCGGGCGGCGCGGGGAGGGCGGCGGTGTAGCCGGCCTTCTCCACGGTCGCGACCAGGTCCTCGGGCGCGACGCCGTCGCCGAAGGTGACCCGGGCCTTCTCCGTCGCGTAGTTGACGGTGGCGGTCACGCCGTCGAGCCGGTTGAGCTTCTTCTCGATGCGGGCCGCGCACGACGCGCAGGTCATGCCGCCGATCGACAGCTCGATCTGCGTGGGGGTGCTCACGGGGCGCTCCGGGCGGTCAGGGTGAAGGCGGCGGTGCGGACGACGTCGCCGTGGCGGAAGTCGAGGAACAGCCGGTGCTCGCCGGCCGCGGGCACCTCGACGGCGAAGCGGACCTGCCCGCCGGAGTCCCCGGTGGGATGGACGTGCAGGTAGCCGAGGTCGCCGGCGCGCAGCGCGACCAGGTGACCGCGGGCGCCGAGGTACGGCTGCAGGTCGGTCACCGGCACGCCGTCGCGGCTCACGGTGAGCACGACCTCGGACTCCCGGCCGGCCACCAGCTCGCCGTCGAGGGTGACGGTGTAGCCGTCCACCTCCGCGGTCGCCGCGGGGGCGGGCAGCGGCGCGGGCTCCCAGGCGCCGCCGACGGCGAGGTCGGCGCCGAGCACGAGGTCCTCGCCGAGGGCGGTGGGCGTGGCGTCGGCCAGCACCCGCCAGGCGCCGGGCTCGAGCGCGACCGCCGTCGTCCAGGTGCCGTCGGGGGACATCTCGGGGTGCACGTGCTGGTAGCCGGTGAGGTCCCGGCGGACGACGACCAGGTGCAGGTCCTGCTCGTGCACGGTCTCGTAGGCGGTCACCGGGGCGCCGTCGGGCCCGAGCAGCCGGAACGACAGCGGGACGGCGGCGCCGGCGGGCAGGGCGTCGTCGGCGAGGTCGAGGGTGTGGCCCTCGGCGGAGACGGCGAGCCCGGCGGGCAGGTCGTGCTCCCCGGCGGGGGGAGCCGCCGGCGCGTGCCCGCCGTCGCCGGCGTGCTCCTCGACGACAGCCGGGGGCGCGCCCACCGGGCCGGCGAGGGCGCCCACACCCCAGCCGGCACCGAGGACGGCGGCCGCGGCGCCGAGGACGGCGGCGACCCGGGTGGCTGTGCGCACGACGGCTCCCTCCCGACCGGCCGCGTCAGCGGCCGGCGACCTCGTAGCCGGCCTCCGCGACGGCGGCGCGCACGGCGGCGTCGTCGACGGGGGCGTCGCTGGTGACGGTCAGGCCGCCGCTGGCCAGGTCCACCTGGACGTCGGTGACGCCGGGGATCTCGCTGACCTCCTCGGTGACCGAGGCGACGCAGTGCTGGCAGGTCATGCCGGTGACGGTGTAGCTGGCGGTGCTCATGGCGGGGTCCTCCGGGGTGGGGGTGGGGATCAGGAGCGGACGAGCCGGGCGATCGCGGCGGAGGCCTCGCGGACCTTCGCGTCGGCCTCCGGGCCGCCGGTGGCGACGGCCTCGGCGACGCAGTGCGACAGGTGCTCCTCGAGCAGGCTCAGCGCCACCGACTGCAGCGCGGAGGTCATCGCCGAGACCTGGGTGAGGATGTCGATGCAGTACTTCTCGTCCTCGACCATGCGCTGCAGCCCGCGGGCCTGGCCCTCGATGCGGCGCAGCCGCTTGAGGTGGTCGTCCTTGCGGTGGATGTAGCCGTGGACGTGGCCGGGGGCGCTCTCCGAGTCGGTCACGCGGCCGACTGTACCCCTACCCCCCGGGGGTATCAACTCCCGTCCTGCTCCGGCTCCTCCGGGCGGCCGGCGCGCAGGCGGGCGACGGTCTCGCGCAGCCGGTCGGTGTCGGCGCGGGCGTCGGCGAGCTCGTCCTGCAGGCCGAGGATGACCTCGGCGGAGGCGAGCGTGTGGCCGTCGTCGAGCAGGCCGCGCAGCCGCGCGGCGAGGACGAGCTGGTGGCGCGAGTAGCGCCGGTGGCCGCCGGGGGAGCGGTGCGGCTGCAGGACCCCGGAGCCGTCGAGGCTGCGCAGGAAGGCGGCCTGGACGCCGAGCAGCGCGGCGGCCTGGCTCATCGTCAGCGCCGGGAAGTCGGGGTCGTCGAGCCGGCGCACGGCGTCGGCCGCCGGGTCGGCCTGCTGGGGGTCGCCCTGCTGACGGTCGACGGGGCCGGCCACGGGACCTCCTCCTCCTGCGGTGCCGGGGCCCGGCGGGCCCCGGATGTGGCGCGGGGGCCGGGCCGCACCGGCCCGGCCCCCGCGGACGGGACGCCGATCAGCCCTCGACGGCCCGGGTCTCGCCCTGGGCGGGCTCCTGCTCGCCCTCGATGGTCCGGCCCTCGACCGCGGCCGGCACGTCGGCGCGGGTCACGGTGATCTTGCGGGACCGGGCCTTCTCCGCGACCGGGATGCTCACGGTGAGCACGCCGTCGTGGTAGCTGGCCTCGAGCCGGTCGGTGTCGAGGCTGCGGCCGAGGACCAGCTGCCGGGTGTAGGCGCCGTAGGGGCGCTCGGCGACGGCCCACTCCGCGCCCTCCAGCTGCGGGATCGAGCGCTCCGCGCTGACGGTGAGGGTCGTGCCCTCGAGCGACAGGTCGATCGAGCCCGGGTCGACGCCGGGCAGGTCGAAGTGGGCGACGAACTTGTCACCGACGCGGTAGGCGTCCATCGGCATGCCCGACAGGGCGCGGGCGGTGCCGGTGCGGCCGGTGAGCTGGTCCAGGGCGCGGAAGGCGGCGGACGCGGTCGGGAAGGGGTCGTACGCGGTCAGCACCATGGCTGGTGAACCTCCTGGGAGATCCGGTGTGGAGTTCGCTGCCCGGGGATGAACCTCCAGCGGCAAGTGGAGATTACCTCGACCGGACACCCGTGTAAACGTCCCTCGTCGGTTGTTGTTCCCGGCCGCGCATGGACGACGGGCAACGGGGGCAGACCCCGGGCATGGACGAGCACCGAGAACCCGGTGGACCCGCGGCCGAGGACCCCGGCGCCGCGCCGCACGAGGGCGAGCCCGAGGTCGACGCCCGGCTCGACGGCGACGTCAGCTGCATCACCGTGACCGGCGAGCTCACCGAGGCCGCCCGCCGGCCGCTGGTCCGCGTGGTCACCGACCAGCTGCTGTCGGTGCCCACGCTCTCGCGGGTGGAGCTGGAGCTGAGCGGCGTCTCCTACATGAACTCCGCCGGGATGGCCGTCCTCGTGCAGCTGCAGCGGATGACCCAGCCGCGGGCGGTCACCGTGGCGCTGGTCGAGCCGCCGGCCGCGGTCGCCCGGCCGCTGCAGCTGACCGGCCTGTGGCGCCGCTTCGAGGTGGTCGGCGAGGGCGCCGGGCCGGCCGACGCCGGCGGCGCACCGCCGTCGGGGGGTCCGTCGCGGCGCCCGGACGGGCCGGACGGCCGCAGCGCCTGACCGGCAGCGCCCGACCGCGGTATCGGGCGGTCCCGGGCCGGGGGCTGCTCCTAGCCTGGCCGGGTGCCG
Organism: Geodermatophilus sp. SYSU D00684; assembly: GCF_054050455.1. Classification (NCBI taxonomy): domain Bacteria; kingdom Bacillati; phylum Actinomycetota; class Actinomycetes; order Geodermatophilales; family Geodermatophilaceae; genus Geodermatophilus; species Geodermatophilus sp. SYSU D00684. Next base: position 12,346 of record NZ_JBJGZI010000014.1, read on the forward strand.
CCCCACACCCACAGCCACGGGCCCGACCCCGACGCGCCCCCGCCGAGCCCGGAGACGCTGACCCGGCGACGGCGCGCGGTCACGCTGATGCTCCTGCTGCTGGTGCCGGTCGGGCTGGCCACCGTGGTCGGCCTGGTCGTGCTCTGGCCCGGCGGCGAGCCGACCCGCGCCGAGCAGGTCGCGGCCACCTTCCTGCCGGCGGGGACCACCTACGCCGACGCGCGGGTGGTCTCGCTGCAGACGCTGCCCTGCGGGGAGACCGGGACCGGGCAGGCCACGTGCGCCACCGCCGTCGTCGAGGTGCTCGAGGGCGACGGCGCGGGTGACTACCAGCAGGTCGACCTGTCGGCCGAGGTGGTCGCCAACGGGGTGGGCGAGGGCGACACCCTCGTGCTCACCCGCGACCCCGGCGCCGAGGGCGGCCCGAACTACCAGTTCGCCGACTTCGAGCGGACCACGCCGATCGTCGTCCTCGCGGTGGCGTTCGCCCTCGTCGTCGGGGCGGTCGCGCGGCTGCGCGGGCTCGCCGCGCTGGTCGGCCTCGCCTTCGCGTTCTTCGTGCTGCTCCAGTTCGTGCTGCCCGCGCTGCTCGAGGGGTCCTCGCCGACGCTGGTCAGCCTGGTCGGCTCGTCGGCGATCATGTTCGTCGTCCTGTACCTCGCGCACGGCTTCTCCGCCCGGACGACGACGGCGCTCGTCGGCACCCTGTTCGGCCTGGCGCTGGTGACCGTGCTGGGCTCGGTGGCCGTCGGCGTCGCGCGGCTGACCGGGCTCACCAGCGAGGAGACCATCCAGCTCCTGACGTTCGACCCGACGCTGGACTTCTCCGGCCTGGTGATCGCCGGGGTCGTCGTCGCCGGCCTCGGCGTGCTCAACGACGTCACGATCACCCAGGCCTCGGCGATCTGGCAGCTCAACGAGGTGGACCCGGCGATGGGGTGGCGGCAGCTGTACCGCCGCGGCATGGCCGTCGGCCGCGACCACATCGCCTCGACCGTCTACACGATCGTCTTCGCCTACGCGGGGGCCGCGCTGCCGCTGCTGCTGCTGTTCGAGGTCTACACGCAGCCCGCCGGCGTCACGCTCACCAGCGCCGCGGTGGCCGAGGAGGTCATCCGCACGCTGGTCGGCGCGATCGCCCTCGTGCTGGCGGTCCCCGTGACGACGGCGGTCGGCGCGTTCTTCGCCACCGCGGCCGGGACGGCGGCCGGCGCGGCCCCCGAGCGACGTCTGTCGGGGCTGCGTGCGAGGTTTGCCCGATGAACACGAGCACTGACCGGCCCCGTCGAGAGGCTCGCGCCGAGCTCGCGAGGCGGGAGGAGGACGGGGGCCTTCTACTGCTGGCCGCCGCGGAGGCGGCTCCGGGGTTCATGCCCGCCGACGAGGGCCGCGCCCTCTACGAGGCCGCCCGCACGGTGGCGGTGCCGGGCCCGCTGCTGGAGATCGGCTCGTGGATGGGCAAGTCGGCGCTCTACCTCGCCGCCGCCGCGCGGGAGACCGGCCGGCAGGTGGTCACCGTCGACCACCACCGCGGCTCCGAGGAGCACCAGCCCGGCTGGGAGTACCACGACCCGTCGCTGGTCGACCCCGCCGTCGGGCGCATCGACACCCTGCCGCGGTTCCGCCGCACGATCGCCGACGCCGGCGCCGAGGACGTCGTCGTCGCCGTCGTCGCGCGGTCGGAGGTGCTCGCGCCGCTGTGGACGGCCCCGCTGGCGCTGCTGTTCCTCGACGGCAGCCACACCGAGGAGTCCGCGCGCCGCGACCAGGACGCCTGGGTGGACAAGCTCGCGGTCGGCGGCACGCTGGCCATCCACGACGTCTTCCCCGACCCCGCCGACGGCGGCCAGGCCCCGTTCGGCGTGTACCGGCGGGTGCTGGACTCCGGGGACTTCGAGGAGCTGCCGGGCACCGGCTCCCTGCGGTTGCTGCGCCGTGTCCGCTGACGCGCTCGGGGCCGAGCGGGCGGCCGCCCAGGCGCAGATCGAGGCGCTGACCCGCCAGTTCGAGGAGATCGTCGCCGCGTCGCGGGCGTCCAACGCCGACGACGAGCACGACCCCGAGGGCGCGACGATCGCCTTCGAGCGGCAGCAGGTGGCGGCGCTGCTGGAGCAGGCGCGCCGCCGGCTGGCCGACGTCGACGCCGCCGTCACCGCCGTCGAGGCCGGCACCTACGGCCGCTGCGAGACCTGCGGCGGCGCGATCGCGCCCGAGCGGCTGGCCGCCCGGCCGACGGCGCGCACCTGCATCAGCTGCGCGCGCTGACCCCCGGCCGCACCGACAGGCGGGGCAGCAGCGCCTGGGTGAGCGGGCCGATGGCCAGGGCGTAGGCGACGGTCGCGACGCCGAGGGTGCCGCCGAGCACCCACCCGGTCGCGACGACGGCGACCTCGATCGTGGTCCGCACCAGCCGCACCGATCCGCCGGTGCGACGCACCAGCCCGGTCATCAACCCGTCCCGCGGGCCGGGCCCGAGGTGCACCCCGACGTAGGCGGCCGTGGCGACGGCGTTGAGGACGATGCCCGACACCGCGAACGCCGCCTGCGCCGCCAGGTGCGACGGCGCCGGCAGGACGGCGAGCGTGCCGTCGACGGCGACCCCGATGACGACGACGTTGCTCACCGTGCCGATCCCCGGCCGCTCCCGCAGCGGGATCCACGCCAGCAGCACCAGCGCGCCCACCACCACGGTCACCAGCCCGAGCGACCAGCCGAGCCGCTGCGCCAGCCCCTGGTGCAGCACGTCCCACGGCGTGACCCCGAGCGAGGACCGCACCAGCAGGGCCATCGACGCGCCGTAGAGCGCGAGGCCGGCGTAGAGCTGGACGAGGCGGCGCGGGAGGCGGGCGGACAGGGGAACCGGACGGTGCTGCAACACGCCCGCCACTCTGCTGCGCGGCCGGGCTGCCTCCTACGGACCAATCGGCCGGATTGGCCTGGTCCCAGCGCCGCGCGGACCTCGAGCGTGTGCGCCGGGGCCGCGTTCCGCGGCGTCGGACGCGGCCCCGGCGCACACGCTCGGGGAGGTCACGGGGCGGTCACCGCCGGCTGGGGCGGCGGAGATGGCCATCTCTGCCGCCCGGGTCCTCAGCTCACGTAGCGGCGGGCGGTGGAGCGGCGCTGGGCGGCGTCGAGCGCGGCGAACCGGGCCTCGGCGTGCGGAGGCAGCACCCGCCGCTCGCGCACCAGCCACGGGATGCCGCGGACGGCGGCCCACAGCCCCTGCGCGGTCACCCGGTCCCGCGGCAGCGTGGCCAGCAGGTGCAGGGTGCGGCGCAGCGCGGGGCGCAGCGGGCGCCGCAGCCACGTCGTCCAGAGGGTGTTGCGGATGCCGTCGCGCCGGCGGCGGTGCCCGTCGCGGGCCTTCGACGCCTGGTGGTGCACGGTCAGCTCGGGCAGGTAGCACAGCTCCCAGCCGGCGGTGGCGAGGTCGCCGGCCATGAGCTCCTCCTCCCCGCCCAGCCACAGCCGCTCGCAGAAGCCGCCGACCTCGAGGAACGCCTCCCGGCGGACGACGCTCGCGCCGGCGAGGAAGGACCCGAGCGCCGGACCGGGCAGCCAGCCGGCGCCGCGGACGGGGGAGTCGCGCAGCTCCGGCACGATCGGGTCCTCCCGCCCGCCGGGCTCGACCAGGATCCGCGCGGTCACCACGGCCAGCCGGGGGTGCGCGTCGAGGACGTCGGCCGCCCGCCGCAGCGAGCCCGGCTCCCACCACGTGTCGTCGTCGCAGAAGGCCACGTAGGGCGTGTCCACCCGGTCGACGCCGACGTTGCGGCCGGTCGCGCCGAGGTTCTCCGGGCTGGCGACCAGCTCGACGGCGGGGAAGTTCCGGGCGATCGCCTCCGCGGTCCCGTCGGTGGAGCCGTTGTCGACGACCACCACGTGCGGCCGCTCGGGCAGCGCCAGCAGCCGGGACAGCGCCCCGAGCACCTCGTCGCGGCGCTGGTGGGTGATCACGACGACGGCGACCCGCGGGTCCGGGCCGGTGTCCGCGTGCAGGGGCCGGGGCGCGGTGGCCGTCACCGGGCGTCCCCGGCCAGCAGCCGCAGGTCGGCCAGGACGTGCGCGGGCAGCCGGCGACGGCGCCGCAGCGCGGCGGGCAGGTCCGGCAGCGCCCGCCGCAGCCCCCGCCGTTCCGGTGCCCCGGTCCGCAGGGCGGTGCCCACGGTGCGGACGACGTCGCGCAGCGGCAGCCGCATCACCGCGGTGAGCGCCTTCGAGCGCCAGATCGCCGCGCGCCGCGCGTCCGGGTCGGACCGGCGGACCGAGGGGTGGTGGTGCACGGTCACCGAGTCCACGTAGGCGATGTCCCAGCCGGCGGCGGCCAGGTCCAGCGACAGCCGCTCCTCCTCGCCGGGGAAGCGCACCACCGGGTCGAAGCCGCCGACGGACAGGAACGCCTCGGTGCGCACCATCGCCGCGCACGCGATGAAGCCGAGCAGCCGCGGCCCGGGCAGGTGCGCCGGGGTGCCGAGCGGGCTCGCGGCCAGCTCCGGGCACAGCGGGTCCAGCCGCTCCTCCGGGCCGACGAGGACCCGGGCGTTGAGCACCGCCAGCCGCGGGTGCGCGCGCATGACCTCCGCGGCGCGGGCCAGGTCGCCGGGCGCCCACCACGAGTCGTCGTCGGCGAAGGCCACGAACTCGCTGCCCGCGTGACCGGCGCCGATCGTGCGGGCGTGCGCGCCGGCGTTCTCCGCCAGCGGTAGCACGGTCACCTGCGGCAGCGCGGCGCGGACGGCGTCGACGGTGCCGTCGGTGGAGCCGTTGTCCACCAGCACGACCGGCGCCTCGTGGCGGGGCAGCGTGGCCAGCAGGTCCGCGCGCCGGTCGCGGCTCATCACGACGACGCTGACGCCGTCGGGGGTGGGAGTGCGGGAGGAACGGGGCCGTGCCGACGTGCGCGTCACGCAGAGGCACTGCCCGGCAGCGGCGCCGCCGAACCGGCGTCCTCGGTGCCCGGCGCGGGCAGCGCCGCCGGGTCGGCGAACAGCCCGCAGGCGGGCGTGGCGCCGGCCAGCGCGTCCGCGGCGAGCACCACCGCCGCCGCGGTCCACGTCGTCCGCTCGACCGGCCAGCGGGCGTCGTCGGGGTAGACGAACCCGGTCCAGTACGAGCCGTCGTCGTGCCGCAGGTGCTGCATGGCCGCCACCTGCTCCAGCGCGGCCTCCGGCTGCCCGGCGACGACCAGCGCCAGCGCCAGCTCGCAGGTCTCCGCGCCGGTCACCCACGGGCGGTCGGCCACGCAGCGGGCGCCGAGGCCCGGGACGACGAAGCGGTCCCAGTCGGCGGCCAGCCGGGCGCGGGCGGGCCCGCCGGTGACCGCACCGGCCAGCACCGGGTAGTACCAGTCCATCGAGTACCGGGAGCGGTCGGCGAAGGCGGCGGGGTCGGTGCGCAGCGCCGTGCCGAGGCCGGTGACCGCCAGCTCCCAGTCCGGCTGCGACTGCCCGGCCAGCCCCGCCAGCGCGATGCCGCAGCGCAGCGCCTGGAACAGGCTGGCGTTGCCGGTCAGCAGCGCGACGTCGTCCGGCGTGCCGTCGGGCCGCAGCGCCCAGCCGATGGCGCCCGACGCCAGCTGCATGTCCACGACGAGGTCCAGGCCGCGGCGCACCGTCGGCCACAGCTCCCGGACCAGCCGCTCGTCGCCGCTGGCCAGCCACGTGTGCCACGCGCCGACGGCGAGGTAGCCGGCGTGGTTGCTCTCGACGGCGGGCTGGGTCTCGGCGCCGTCGCGGTACTCCGCGGCCCAGGAGCCGTCCGCGCGCTGCCGGGCGGCCAGCCAGCGGTAGGCCGCCGCCGCCCGCGCGTGCTCCCCGCCGACGTCGAGGGCCATCGCCGCCTCGACCGAGTCCCACGGGTCCAGCTGCCCGCCGCGGAACCACGGCAGCGACCCGTCGCGGCCCTGCTCGGCGGCGATGGCGGCCACGGTGCGCCGCACGGCGCCCCCGTCGAGGACGCCGGGCAGCTCGGGCAGCTCAGCGGACGGCAGCGGTCCGCTCCCGCTCCGGGCGGGTCCCCGCCGCCGGCACCCGCGGCTTGTCCGCGTAGACCACGAGGCTCTTGCCGATCAGCGGGTCGAGCACCTTCTCGGCCAGCCGGGTCACCCACGGCCGCTTCGTCAGGTCCCAGACCAGCAGCCGGTGGTAGGCCCGGACGACGGCGGCGTCCCGGTCCACCCCGACGGCGCACTTGAGCCACCAGTAGGGCGCGTGCAGCGCGTGCGCGTGGTGGCTGCGCCCGGGCACCAGGCCCGCCACGGACAGCCGGGCGCGCAGCACGTCGCCGCGGTAGATGCGGATGTGCCCGCCCTCGTTGGCGTGGTAGGCGTCCGACAGCGCCCAGCAGACCCGCTCGGGACCGTACCGCGGCACGGTGACGGCGACCCGCCCGCCCGGCTTGAGCACCCGGGCGATCTCGGCCATCGCGGTGCCGTCGTCGGGGATGTGCTCGAGCACCTCCGAGGCGATCACCCGGTCGACGCTGCCGTCGGGGAACGGCAGGTGCCGCAGGTCGCCGCGGACCACCTCGTGGTGCGCCCCGGCCGGCGCCTCGCCGGCCTCCGCGATCGCGCCCAGCCACCGCTTGGTGGTCTCCACCTCGGACACGCCCCAGTCGACCGCGACCACGGACGCGCCGCGGCGGTAGGCCTCGAAGGCGTGCCGGCCCTCGCCGCAACCGAGGTCCAGCACGGTCATGCCGGGGCGCAGGTCGAGCAGGTCGTAGTCGACGGTCAGCACGGACGACCCTCCCGGTCGCGCGTCGGGCCCGGCGTCATCCGCGGCGCCCCTTCCGGTCCAGCACCGCGGCGTACCAGTCCGCGGTCCGCTCCGCGGTCGAGCGCCACGTGTAGGAGGCCAGCACCCGGCGGCGCCCGGCGCGGCCCAGCTGCTCCTGCAGCGACGGCTTCTCCAGCACCAGCTTCAGCGCCGCCGTCAGCTCGTCGACGTCCCCGGCCCGCACCCGCAGGCCGGCCTGGGAGCCGACCACCTCCGGCAGCGCGCCGGCGTCGGTGGTGACCAGCGGCGTCCCGCAGGCCATGGCCTCGACCGCGGGCAGCGAGAAGCCCTCGTAGAGGGAGGGGATGGCGGCGACGGTCGCCGTCTGCAGCAGGCGCACCAGGTCGGCCTCGGGCAGCGGCCCGGTGAAGCGGACGGCGTCGCGCAGGCCGAGGCGGTCCAGCGCCGACTCGGCCGGCCCGCCGGGCCGCGCGGTGCCGACGACGGTCAGCCGCACCGGCCGCTCGGTGCGCAGCTTGGCCACCGCCTCGAGCAGGTGCACCAGGCCCTTGAGCGGGACGTCGGCGCTGGTGGTGACGACGATCGAGTCGGCCTCGCGCGGCCGGCCGGCCGGCGGCGGGGTGAACACCTCGGGGTCGATGCCGACCGGGATGACCTCGACGCCCGCGGCCGGCACGCCGAGGTGGGTCTCGATGTCGCGCCGCGAGTTCTCCGAGACGGTGGTGACCGCGTCCAGCCGGGGCGCCACGCGGGCCTGCATGGCGGTGAAGGCGTACCAGCGGCGCAGGGTCAGCCGGCGGCGGAGCGTGGGCGCGGCGGCGAGCTCCAGCTGCCGGTCGATGGCGATCGGGTGGTGCACGGTCGCCACGGTCGGCACGCCGGCGCGGAGCAGCCGCAGCAGCCCGTAGCCCAAGCTCTGGTTGTCGTGCACGACGTCGAACTCGTGCGCGCGGGGGAGCAGCAGCCGGGCGGCGCGCAGCGTGAAGGTCAGCGGCTCCGGGAACGCGGCGGTGCACATCGCCGCCCACTCCAGGACGTCGATCGGGTCGCGGAACTCCGAGGGCCGCGGCGTCCGGAACGGGTCGGGCTCGCGGTAGAGGTCCAGGCTCGGCACGCGGGTGAGCGGGACGCCGTCGTCGAGCTCGGGGTAGGGCTGGCCGGAGAGGACCTCGACGTCGTGGCCGAGGGCGGTCAGCTCGCGCGAGAGTGCCCGGACGTAGACGCCCTGGCCGCCGCCGTGCGGCTTGCTGCGGTACGACAGCAGTGCGATCCGCAGCCGTCGTCCCATGCGCCGGACCCTACCGACCCCGTCCGGTCCTCTTTCCGGGCCCGCCTGACAGGGTGACCGGCGTGATCCGACACGTCGTGCACTTCACCTGGTCCGACGCCGCCGACGACGCCCGGCGGGCCGAGACGGTGGCCGCGCTGCGCCGGCTGCCCGAGCAGGTGTCCGGGTCGCTGGCGTTCACCGTCGCGCCCGACGCCGGCCTGGTCGAGGGCAACGCGCACACGGTCCTGGTCGCCGACTTCCCCGACGCCGAGGCCTTCCGGCGCTACGCCACCGACCCGGTGCACCTCGCGGTCATCGCCGAGCACGTGCGCCCGTACCTGGCCGCCCGCAGCGCCGTCCAGTACGAGCTGTGACCCGGACGGGTGGCTGACCTGCTCGTCCGCCCGGCGCTGGATAGCGTCCGGCGCATGACCGGACGCCCCCGCCCCGTCCTCGCCGCCACCGCGGGCCTGCTCGCCGTCCCGCTGCTCGCGGCCTGCGGCGGGGAGGACGTCCGGGGCACGGCCTCGCCCGCCTCCACCGCTCCGCCGGGCTCGTCCTCGGCGTCGCCGTCCTCCGGGACCGACCTCGCGCCGGGCCTGCTCCCGGCCGAGGCGTTCGGCGCCGGTGCGCAGGTCACCCCGCTGACCGAGGCCCAGCTGGAGCAGGGCGCGGCGGCGGCCGGCGGCACTCCCGAGGACCTGCAGGTGACGCCGCCGGAGTGCGAGCCCGCGGTGCAGGGCACCCAGCCGTCCTTCGACGAGTACGACGACGTCGCCGCGCAGGTCGCGGTCGCCGGGACGGTCACGACCGTGCAGGCGCTGGCCTCCGGCGGCCCGGCCGAGGACGCGCTGGCCGGCTTCGGGCAGCAGCTCGACCAGTGCCGGGAGGTGCAGGTGAGCGCGCCGGAGATCGGCACGGTGACCATCGCCTTCGCCGAGCTCGACGTCCCCGACCTCGGCGACGGCTCCGCGGGGGTCACCTACACCACCACGATGACCGGGCCCGACGGGCAGCAGCTGACCGTGCCGGCGCTGGTCGGCGTCGTGCAGGACGGGGAGCGGGTGGTCGTGCTGCTGACCACCGACACCGCCGGCGGCCGGCCCGACCCCGCGGCGTTCACCGCCCTGCTCGAGCAGGCCTACGAGACGCAGGCCGACGCCCTCGACTGACGGTCCGGGGCCCCGGGCCGTCCACAGGGCCGGACCCCTCCACAGGTGGGCCTCGACGACGCTCACGGCGGGCTCCCGGCTGCAGCGTTGCCCGGGTGGACCACCCCCCGATCCCCGTCATCCGGCTCGGCGACACCGGCGAGGTCGCCGCCGCCCTGCCCCACCTGCTCGGCTTCCACCCCGCCGAGTCGATCGTGCTGGTCGGCCTGCGCGGGCCGGGCGGCAGCCGCGTCGGCCTCACCGTGCGCGCCGACCTCCCGCCGCCCGCCGCGGCCCGCGCACTGGCGGTCACGCTGGCCGGGAAGGTGCTCACCGACGACCCGGTCGCCGTGCTGCTCGCCGTGGTGTCCGAGGACCCCGACGAGCGGTCGGCCCCTGTCCTGGCGTTCGGGCCGGGGGAGCGGGCCCCGGAGCTCCCGCACCGCGACCTGGTGCACGAGCTCGTGCTCGCCCTCGACGCCCGGGACGTGCCGGTGCGCGAGGCCCTGCTGGTCCGGTCGGGCCGCTGGTGGGACTACGACTGCCCGTACCCGTGCTGCGAGCCCGGCGCCGGGACGCCGCTGCCCGCCGGGGCCAGCCCGCTGGCCGCGGCGGCGGTGGCCGGCGGCGCGGTCCTGGCCGCCGACCGCGCCGCGCTCGCCGCGCGGATCACCCCGCCCGACGGCGACCCGGGGGCGCCCGCCATGGCGGCGGCCTGCCTGGCGGAGGGGCGCGAGCACGCCGCCCGGCTCCGGGCGCTCGGCCGGGACGCGGTCGCCGCGGAGGCCGGCGCGGCGATCGCCGCGGCCCTGGCCGACTGCCGGCCCGGACCGGCCACCGCGGCCACCCGGCTCCCCGACGCCCGGGTGGCCCGGGTGCTGTGGGGGCTCACCATCCCCGACGTCCGCGACCGCGCGCTCGGCCTCGCGCTGGGCGAGGACGCCGCGGCCGCCGAGGTGCTGTGGACCGAGTGCACCCGCCGCGCGCCGGTGCCGCTCGACGGGCCGCCGGCCACGCTGCTCGCGGTCAGCGCCTGGCTGCGCGGCGACGGCGCCACGGCCAACGTGGCCCTGGACCGCGCCCTGGCCGCCGACCCCGGCGCCCGGCTGCCCCGGCTGCTCGCCGACGGCCTGGCGCAGTGCCTGCCACCGGGCGAGCTCCGCGGGCTGATCAGCCGCACCCTCGAGGAGGCCGGGTGAGCGGGCTCAGACCAGCTCGGGGCGCTGCCACCCCTGCCCGAGGACGTGCTCGGCGAGGAAGGCGATCACCGTCTCGTACCAGACCGTCGCGTTCCCGGGCGTGAGCACCCAGTGGTTCTCGTCGGGGAAGTACAGGAACCGCGACGGGACGCCGCGCTTCTGCAGGTCGTACCAGAGCCGCAGGCCCTCACCGATCGGCACGCGGTAGTCCTTGTCGCCGTGGATCACCAGCACCGGCGTGCGGATGGCGTCGGCGAACCGGTGCGGGGAGTTCTGCTCGTAGCGCTTGGGCTCGACCAGCGGCGCGCCCCACTCCCGCTCCCAGTAGTAGGCGGCGTCCGTGGTGCCGACGAACGAGTCGAGGTCCCACAGGCTCGCGTGGGTGACGATCGCCCGGAACCGGTCGGTCTGGGTGGCCACCCAGTTGGCCATGTAGCCGCCGAAGGAGCCGCCCATCGCCGCGGTCCGCTCCGCGTCCACCTCGGGCCGCTCGAGGGCGGCGTCCACGGCGGTCATCAGGTCGGTGTACGGGGCGCCGCCCCACTCGCCCCAGCCGCGGCGGACGAAGTCCTGCCCGAACCCCTGCGACAGCGCCGGGTTGGGCAGGAGGACGGCGTAGCCGCGGGCCGCCAGCACCCACGGGCACCAGCGCCACGACCAGGAGTTCCAGCTCATCAGCGGCCCGCCGTGGATCCACAGCAGCAGCGGCGCCGGGTCCTCCGCGGTGGCGCCCTCGGGCAGCACCAGCCACGACTGCACCTCCGCGCCGTCGGCGGCGGTGGCGCGCACCTCGTGCAGGGTGCCCGGCAGCGGCCCGAGCGCGCCGGGGGCCGGCAGCGGCTCGGGGTGCTGGCCGGGAGCGCGCGGGTCCAGGCGCACCGGCGCCGGCGGCTCGTCGTAGGCCGAGCGGAGCGCGAACAGGGCGCTCCCGTCGCGGGCCACCCGCAGGTCGCTGTAGGCGCCGTCGCCGGTCAGCCGGACCGGGGCGCCGCCGGCGACCTCCACCCGGAACAGGGCGTGCCGGCCGTCGTCGTCGGCGAGGAAGTAGACGGCGTCGCCCTCGGCGCTGAACTGCGGGGCGCTGGGCCAGCGGTCGAAGTCCGGGGTCAGGTCGCGGGCGTCCCCGGAGGCGACGTCGACCAGCAGCAGCGTGTAGTCCGGCGGCTCGGCGTAGGTGGTCATCGACTCGCGCACGCAGACCACCGCGGCGCCGTCGGGGGAGAACGCGGCGGCGTACACGTCGGCCAGCGGGTCGTCGACCAGGACCCGGGCGTCGCCGGTCGCGGTCTCGACGAGGACCAGCCGGTCGCGCCGGCCGGCCGGGCCGTCGGCGACGGAGTCCACGCGCACCAGCAGCCGGCCGTCGGGGGAGAGGGCCACCGCCTCCCCGGAGCCGAGCGGCGGGAGGGCGTCGGGGGTCAGGTCGCGCAGCGGCACCGGTCCGGCCGGCTCGCCGGCGGGGTCCTCCCCGGGCAGGGCGCCGGCCCAGAACAGGTGCGGGGCCGCCGGCCCGAGGTCGCTGTCCCAGTACCGGACCGGATAGGCCTCGTGCAGCACCGCCGACACCCCCGCGTCCGCGCGGGCCTTGCGGCGCTGCTCGTCCTCGTCCGCGTCGGCGGCGCCGGGCATGGTCGAGGCCACGACGACGACCTCGCCGCTGCCGGCCGCCACGGCGAACCCGCCCACGCCGCCGGGCCGGGTCACCACCGGCCGGGCCTCCCCGCCGCCGGGCGGCAGCGCCCACAGCGCCGGCTTCGGGTCGCCGCCGTCCTTGCCCGCGGCGGGGTCGGGGCGGGCCGAGAGGAACAGCAGCGTGCCGTCCGGGGCGAACGCCGGCGCCCCCTCCCCGGGCGCGCTGCGGGTCAGCCGGCGCGGCGGGCGGTGCCCCTCGGGGTCGACGTCCCACAGCGCCGAGACCCACTTCTTCCGGTCGGCGTCGAGGGTCTGCACCGAGACCGCCAGCCGGCCGTCGCGGGCCAGCGCCAGGCCGGTCACCCGCGGGATCGCGACGAAGTCGGACAGCCGGGCGAACGGGTGCGCCGGATCGGGGTCGGGAGCGGTCTCGGGCACGGCGTCGGACGGGCTCACCGGGGCTCCTCGCGGGGACGACGGGACGGTGCCGCCCACCGTAACCAGCAGCGCCCGGCCCCCCCGCCGGAGCGGGGGGCCGGGCGCTGCGACGCTCCGGGGGCCTACAGCTGGGCGGCGGCCTCGACCGGGGTCAGGTCCTCGTCCATCGCCGAGACGAACAGGTGCTGGGCGACGCCCTGCGGCAGCGGGTGCCCGTCGAGGCTGATCGTGCCGTTCACCGACTGCGCCACCATCGTGACGCCGGGGCGGATGCCCTGGTCGGCGAGCTGACGCAGCAGCGCGGCGTCCTCCTGGAGCTGCTCGCTGATCCGCCGGATGGTCACCTGCCGGCCCTCGGCGGTCGCGGTGTTCGACAGCAGCGTCAGGGCGTCGAGGACGGCCGAGGTCTCCCCGCCGAGCGCGTCCAGGCCCGGGATCGGGTTGCCGAAGGGCGAGACCGTCGGGTTGCCGAGCAGGGTCAGCAACCGGCGCTCCACCGCCTCGCTCATGACGTGCTCCCAGCGGCAGGCCTCCTCGTGGACCTCGGCGTAGTCCAGGCCGATGACGTCGACGAGCAGGCACTCGGCCAGCCGGTGCTTGCGCATGACCGCGGTGGCCAGCGCCCGCCCGGTCTCCGACAGCTGCAGGTGGCGGTCGCCCTCGACGGTCAGCAGGCCGTCGCGCTCCATGCGGGCCACGGTCTGGGACACCGTCGGGCCGCTCTGGTGCAGCCGCTCGGCGATGCGCGCCCGCAGCGGGACGATGCCCTCCTCCTCCAGCTCGAAGATCGTGCGGAGGTACATCTCGGTGGTGTCGATGAGGTCGTTCACTGGCACTCCTCCGTGTCTGACCCGATCGTACGGTGCACGGGACCCCGCTCCGGGGACCGCGAACGGGGTTCCCGGGCGACCGGCGTCACGGGCGCGGCGCCGTGGAGGGGACGGCCGGAGGGCGCGGCGGTAGCGTCCGGGCCGGGCGCCATCCGCGCGGGCACCGGCCCGGACGGCGCGCCCGGCGGGGACGGCGACAGGGAGGGCTCGTGAGCGACTCGGTGGCCGTCGTCTGGGACGACGCCCTGCTCGGCTACACGATGGGCGGTGACCACCCGCTGCACCCGGTGCGGCTGGACCTCACCATGCGGCTGGCCGACGGCCTGGGCGTGCTGGCCCCGGGCCGGGTGGAGGTGGTCCGCCCCATCCCGGCCGGCGAGGACCTGCTCACCCTGGTCCACGACCCCGCCTACCTGGAGGCGGTGCGGCGCGCACCCACCCACCCCGACGAGGCGTTCGGCCTGGGCACCGCCGACAACCCGGTCTTCGAGGGCATGTACGACGCCGCCGCGCTCATCACCGGCGGCAGCGTGCAGGCCGCCGAGCTGGTGCACTCCGGCCGGGCGCAGCACGCGGTCAACATCTCCGGCGGCCTGCACCACGCCATGCGCGACCGCGCCTCGGGCTTCTGCGTGTTCAACGACGCCGCGATCGCCATCGCCTGGCTGCTCGGCCAGGGCTACGAGCGGATCGCCTACCTCGACCTCGACGTGCACCACGGCGACGGCGTGCAGGCCGCGTTCTACGACGACCCGCGGGTGCTCACCGTGAGCGTCCACCAGACCCCGCTGACGCTGTTCCCCGGCACCGGCTTCCCCGAGGAGACCGGCGACCCCGAGAAGGCGCTGGGCACCGCGGTCAACCTCGCCCTGCCCAACGGCACCGACGACTCCGGCTGGCTGCGCGCCTTCACCGCCGTCGTCCCCAGCGTCGTGCGCGCGTTCGCACCCCAGGTCCTGGTCACCCAGTGCGGCTGCGACGCCCACCACGAGGACCCGCTGGCCGACCTCGCGCTCACCGTCGACGGCCAGCGGGCCAGCTACCGGGCGGTGCACGAGCTCGCGCACGAGGTCTGCGACGGCCGCTGGGTCGCCCTCGGCGGCGGCGGGTACGGGCTGGTGCGCTGCGTGCCGCGGGCCTGGACGCACCTGCTCGCCGAGGCGTCGGGGGAGCGGCTGGACCCGGTGACGGCGATCCCGCAGTCCTGGCGCGACGACGTCGTCGCCCGCGGGCTGCGGGCCCGGCCGCCCACGCACATGACCGAGGGCGGCTACACCGGCTTCTCGGCGTGGGACCCGTTCACCGAGTCCCGCGTCGACCGGGCGATCAGCCGCACCCGCAAGGCGTCCTTCCCCTACTTCGGCCTGGATCCGGACGACCCCCGTGACTGAGCCGCAGACCGTCGAGCAGGCCGCCGCCGAGCCGGCGCCGCAGCCGCCCGCGCACTGGGAGGCCGACATCATCGCCGCCGACGGCGGCACGGTGCACCTGCGCCCCATCTGCCCGGAGGACGCCGAGGGGCTGACCGGGCTCATGGACCGCAGCTCCGACCAGACCCGCTACTACCGGTTCTTCGGGCCGATGAGGCGGCTGTCGGACCGGGACCTGCACCGCTTCACCCACGTCGACCACGACGCCCGCGTCGCGTTCGTCCTGCTGCTCGGCGACCAGCTGATCGGCGTCGGCCGCTACGACCGCCTCCCGGGCACCACCGAGGCCGAGGTCGCCTTCCTCATCGAGGACGCCCACCAGGGCCGCGGGCTCGGCTCGGTGCTGCTCGAGCACCTGGCCGCCGCCGCCCGCGAGCGCGGCATCACCACCTTCGTCGCCGAGGTGCTGTCGCAGAACGGCCGGATGGTCCGGGTCTTCCTCGACGCCGGCTACCAGGCCCGCCGCTCCTACGAGGAGGGCGTGGTCCACCTGACGTTCCCGATCGCCCCGACCGAGACCTCGCTGGCGGTGGCCTACGAGCGCGAGCAGCGCAGCGAGTCCCGGTCGATCGCGCGGCTGCTCACCCCGACGTCGGTCGCGGTGGTCGGCGCCAGCAACGACGAGGGCAAGATCGGCAACCTCGTCCTGCGCAACCTGCTCGACTACCGCTTCGACGGGCCGGTCTACCCGGTCAACCCCGGCACCCGGCACGTGCGCGGCGTCCCCGCCTACGCCTCCATCGAGGACGTCCCCGGCGACGTCGACCTCGCCGTCGTCGCCGTCCCCGCCGACGAGGTCGCGGGCGTGGTGGAGGCCTGCCGGCGCAAGCGGGTCCGCGGCCTGGTGGTCATCTCCGGCGGGTTCGGCGAGACCGGGCCCGAGGGCCGGGAGGCCGAGCGGCGGCTGGTCGCCGCGGCCCGGGCCTCGGGCATGCGCGTGGTCGGCCCCAACTGCCTCGGCATCGTCAACACCGACCCGGCGATCCGGCTCGACGCCAGCCTCGCCCCGATGGTCCCCGGCCGCGGGCGGGTGGGCTTCTTCGCGCAGTCCGGCGCGCTCGGCGTGGCCCTGCTCGAGCGGGCCCGCAGCCGCAACATCGGCCTGTCCAGCTTCGTCTCGGCCGGAAACCGCGCCGACGTCAGCGGCAACGACCTGCTGCAGTACTGGGCCACCGACCCCGGCACCGAGGTCGTGCTGCTGCACCTGGAGAGCTTCGGCAACCCCCGCAAGTTCGCCCGGCTCGCCCGCAGCGTCGCCCGCACCAAGCCGGTGGTGGCGGTGAAGAGCGGCCGGCACGGCGGGCTCACCCCGGGCCTGGCCGGCACGTCGGTCGCGGTGCCCGAGCAGTCGGTGGCGGCGCTGTTCGCCTCGGCCGGCGTCATCCGGGTGGAGACCGTCGCCCAGCTGTTCGAGGTCGGCATGCTGCTGGCCCACCAGCCGCTGCCGGCGGGCGACCGGGTCGCCGTCGTCGGGAACTCCACGGCGCTGGGCGTGCTGGTCGCCGATGCCGTCCTCGACCAGGGCCTCACCCTGGCGCGCGAGGCGCCGGTCGACATCGGCACCGCCGGCACCCCGGAGGCCTTCCGCGCGGCGCTGCAGGAGGCGGTCGACGACGACGGGGTGGACGCCGTCGTCGCGGTGTTCCTCCCGCCGCTGGTGCGCACCTCGCCCGACGCCTACGGCCGGGCGCTGCGCGAGGTGTCGCAGGCCTCGGAGAAGCCGGTGCTCGCGACGTTCCTGTCCACGGAGGGCATCCCGCCGGAGCTCACCGTGCCCGACGAGGAGGGGATGCCCGCCCGCGGCTCGGTCCCGTCGTACGCGACGCCGGAGCGGGCGGTCATCGCGCTGGCGCGGGTCGCCGAGTACGCCCGCTGGCGCCGCCGGCCGGTGGGCACCGTGCCCGAGCTGCCCGGCGTCGACGCCGCCCGCGCCCGGTCGGTGGTGCTCGGGGCGATGGCGGGGTCGCCCGGCGGCCGGCCGCTCACCGACGACGAGGTCATCGCGCTGCTGGGCGCCTACGGGGTGCCGCTGCTCGGCACGCGGACGGCGACCACCGCGGACGAGGCCGTCGCCGCGGCCGACGCGATCGGCTACCCGGTGGTGCTCAAGTCAACGGCACCGTGGCTGCGGCACCGCACCGACCTCGGCGGCGTGCGGCTGGACCTGCCCGACGCCGGCGCCGTCCGCGCCGCGTTCGAGGCCATCCCGGCCGGCGACCCGGTGATCGTGCAGGAGATGGCCGCGCCCGGCGTGGCCACCGTCATCGAGGTCGTCGACGACCCGTCGTTCGGCGCCCTGGTCAGCTTCGGTCTCGGGGGAGTGGCCACCGAGCTGCTCGGCGATCGCGCCTACCGCACGCTGCCGCTCACCGACCTCGACGCCGCCGAGCTGGTCCGCGCGCCCCGCGCGTGGCCGCTGCTCGACGGCTGGCGGGGGGCCGAGCCGGTCGACGTCGCGGCGCTGGAGGACCTGCTGCTGCGGGTGGCCCGGCTCGCCGAGGACCTGCCCGAGGTGCTCGGCCTGACGCTGTCGCCGGTGATCGTCGGCCCGGCCGACCCCTGGCACGGTGGCCGCTCGCTGGTCGTCGCCGGCGGTACCGTGCGGGTCGGCCCGCCGACCGCCCGCGTCGAGCCCGGCCCCCGCCGCATGCGCGACTGAGCGGGGTCAGCGGCGCCAGAACAGGTGGTGGGTGACCCCGCTGGAGCTGGGGACGACGTCGCGGTGGAAGCGGTCGAGCAGCTCGTCGGGCGACGTCCACAGCCGGGAGCCGCCGCCCAGCTCGACCGGCACGACGGCGACGTGCAGCGTGTCGACCAGGTCGGCGTCGAGGAACTGCCGGATCACGCTCGCACCACCCCCGAGCCGGACGTCGGCGCCGCCGGCCGCCGCGCGCGCCTTCTCCAGCACCGTGGCCGGGTCGGCGTCGACGAAGTGGAACGTGGTGTCCGCCAGCGTGAACGAGGGCCGCACGTGGTGGGTCATCACGAACACCGGCGTGTGGAACGGCGGCTCGTCGCCCCACCAGCCCTGCCACTCGAGGTCCTCCCAGGGACCGCGGTGGGGCGAGAACTTGTTGCGGCCCATGATCTCGGCGCCGATGCCGTGCGCGAAGTCGCGGGTGAAGCAGTCGTCCAGGCCGCGGCTGCCGCCCGGCTCGGTGCGGCCGGGGAAGCTCGCGGTGGCGAGCGCCCAGGCCATCAGCTGCCGGGGGTCGGCGTGCCCGAACGGCCGCTCCAGGCTCTGCCCCTCGCCGGCGCCGTACCCGTCGCCCGAGACGGTGAAGTTCTGCACCCTCAACAGCTGACCCACGGTTCCTCCTCGGTGTCGACGAGGGGGTGACCGCCGGCGGCGCCGGAACTCATCGGTGCCGGCGTCGACACGTCCGGCTCAGGGACGGCGGCCGGTGAAGGCGAGCAGCCTGGTCTGGGCGTCGGCGTCGTCGGGGACCGGCACCCGCGGGCCGTAGTGCCCGCTGCCGCGCAGCGCGGCGTCCCACGGCTCGATGCCGGCGAGGAACGCCGCCGCCTCCTCCCGGTCCAGCGTCTCGTCCTGTCCGGTGGCGCGGGCGAGGTCCCAGGCGTGCACGAGCAGGTCCATGAGGCCGGTCATGGCGACGAGGTCCTCGAGCGGCATGTCCCCGGCGCGGGTGCTGGTCGGCCGGCGGGCGAGGTCCGGGTCGGCGAGCAGGGCCCGGATCGCGGCGTCGGTGGCCCGCCAGGCGCCCGCGGGGTCGTCGTCGACCGAGGGGTGCGCGGGCACCGGCCGGTCGACGGCGGGGAAGTAGAGCCCCGGCATCCACTCCACCAGGTGCCGGACGACGTCGCGGGCCACCCAGCCCTCGCACGGCGCCGGGTCGTCCCAGCGGCCGGGCGGCACGCCGTCGACCCTGCGGCCGAAGTCGTCCGCGAGCCTCGCCCACCGCTCCGCCGTGTCCGCCATGGCCGCCTCCTCAACCGATCGGTTGAGCACGAGCCTGGCCCGGGGCGCGGCCCCTGTCAACGCCGAGAGCCGGCCCCCCGCGAAGGGGGGCCGGCTCTCGGGTGGCAGTGCTCAGGCCAGGTAGTCGCGCAGGGCGTCGGCGCGCTGCGGGTCGCGCAGCTTGGCCATCGTCTCGCGCTCGATCTGGCGCACCCGCTCGCGGGAGAGACCGAACTGCTTGCCGATCTGCTCGAGCGTGCGGGGCTGGCCGCCGTCGAGGCCGAAGCGCAGCACCACCACGTCGCGCTCGCGCTCCTCCAGCGTGGAGAGGACGTTGCGCACGTCGCCCTTCATCATCTGGAAGGCCACCGCGTCCTCGGCCACCGCGGCGTCGGCGTCCTCGATGAAGTCACCGAGGCGGGACTCCTCGTCGGCGCCGACGGTCTGGTCGAGGCTGACCAGGTCGCGGCTGTACTCGAGCAGCTCGGTGACCCGCTCGGGCGTCATGTCGAGCTCGAGGCCGAGTTCCTCGGCGGTGGGCTCGCGCTCGAGCTCCTGGTGCACCCGCCGGCGGGTCCGCACGACCTTGTTGACCTGCTCGGCCAGGTGCACGGGGAGCCGGATGGTGCGGCCGGAGTCGGCCATCGCGCGGGTGATCGCCTGGCGGATCCACCACGTCGCGTAGGTCGAGAACTTGAAGCCCTTGGTGTAGTCGAACTTCTCGACGGCGCGGATCAGGCCGACGTTGCCCTCCTGGATGAGGTCCAGGAACGTCATGCCGTGGCCGGTGTAGCGCTTGGCCACCGAGACGACCAGGCGCAGGTTGGCCTCGAGCAGGTGCCGCTTGGCGGCCTTGCCGTCGACCGCGAGGGCCTTGTAGTCGCGCTGCAGGGCGGGGGTGAGCTGCCGCTCGGTGAGCAGCCGCTCGGCGTAGAGGCCGGCCTCGATGCGCTTGGCCAGCTCCACCTCCTGCTCGGCGGTCAGCAGGGCGGTCTTGCCGATGGTGTTGAGGTACACGCGCACCAGGTCGGTCGACACCAGGCCACTGGTGTCCGGCTCGCGGCGGGGCGAGCGGACCTCGAGGGCGTCGCTGGGGGAAGACTGGAGGAGCGTCACGGGATGTCTTCGTCCTTGCTCGGAGTTCGGATGCACCGCCGGCTGTCCGGTGACGGTGGCGCACCTGCGTCGGGGTGGGGCTCCGTTGTCCGGCGGGGCCCCACGGTTCGTTCGTCCGTTGTGGTCCGTTGTGTTTCGCCCCGTACAACGGTCCCGACGGGGTCAGGTGTTCCGCGCGGCCCGGGTTCACAGGCAACGCACAGGCCGTGTGTTCGGTCACCACCCGTACCCGCCCCGTCGCCGGGTCAGACCTCCAGCAGCAAGGTCATCGGCCCCTCGTTGACCGACGCCACCGCCATCCGCGCGCCGAACACGCCGGTCGCGACGCCGGTCCCGCGCCGCCGCAGCTCCGCGACCACCTCGTCCACCAGCGGCTCGGCGGCGTCGCCGGGCGCGGCGGCGTCCCAGGACGGGCGGCGGCCCTTCCGCGTGTCCGCGTAGAGGGTGAACTGGCTCACCACCAGCACCGGCAGGCCGAGGTCGCCGGCCGAGCGGGCGCCGTCGGCGGTGGGGAACACCCGCAGCTCGTGGACCTTCCGGGCCAGGGTCCGGGCCCGGTCGGCGTCGTCGTCCCGGCCGACGCCGACCAGCGCGAGCAGGCCCGTCCCGATCTCCCCGACGACGGCCCCGTCGACGGTCACCGAGGCCGAGGACACCCTGCTCACCACCGCGCGCACCGGCCCATCCTGCGCGAGCGGTGTGCGGTGGGCAGGACCCGCTCCGGCGGAACGGGTCAGCGGTCCTCCCCGGCGGACACCGCCCGCGGGACCGCATCCCCCGGGGCCCGGGGCGCGGGGACGAGGACCGCCGGCGGAGCGGGGACCCGGACGAAGCTCTCCTCCGACCACCAGCGGAGGTAGGTGTCCTCCCCGACGGACTCCCGGAGGACGGTGGTCTGCGACGCGTGCGCCCGGAGGGCCTCCAGCTTGCGGCGCGCGGTCCGCCCGTGCGCCCGGACCCGCAGGGTCACCTCCGCGTCGGGCACGGACGGCGGGTGGGCCCCGGGCATCCACACGGCGGAGCGCGCCGTGAGCCGTCCCCAGCGGCGGTGGAAGCTCTCCGTGAGCGTGGCGTGCAGCAGCAGGGCGCGGCACCCGTCCGCCCGCCAGGCCCGCTCGACCCAGCCCGACACGGCCGCGTGGTCGGGGTGCCCGGTCAGGCCGTCGCGGCCGAAGGTGACCACGCTGTCCGGCCGCACGTCCTCGAGCACGGCGCGCACCGCCCGGCCGCCGTCGTCCGGGGGGACGGCGGCGCACCGGCCGTCCCGGAAGCCGAGCCA
Organism: Geodermatophilus sp. SYSU D00684; assembly: GCF_054050455.1. Taxonomy (NCBI): domain Bacteria; kingdom Bacillati; phylum Actinomycetota; class Actinomycetes; order Geodermatophilales; family Geodermatophilaceae; genus Geodermatophilus; species Geodermatophilus sp. SYSU D00684. Next base: position 33,347 of record NZ_JBJGZI010000014.1, read on the forward strand.
CCGGTGGTCGGTGACGCCGACCGCGGCCAGGCTCGCCACCACCTCCAGCCGCCGCAGGCGGGCGACGGGACCGTCGCCCCCGAGTTCACCGTCGGTGGCGGTGACCACCACGACGGTCTGCCCCGCGTCCCGGGCCTCGGCCATCAGCGCGGCCGACAGGTAGGCCTCGTCGTCCGGATGGGCCCAGACCCCCAGGACCGTCCCCAGCTGGGACACCGTCAGCGTCTGCGGCACGGCCGCCTCCTCGTCCGCACCGGTCGGGCTCGGTGCCTGCCCGGCCGGCCGGTCCGACCCGGTCCCTGGGTCGGCCAGACAGCATCCCGCGTCCGCCGGCGGACGCACCAGGGTCGTCCGGTCACCAGGAACCGGCGTCTCGACGGCCGGCGGCCCCGGTGGGACGCTCGGTGCGCGCGGGGTGGCAGCCGCCCCGCACCACGGCCAGCGACAACGCCGAGGGGCCGCCGTGGACGTCGTCGAGGCCGGCGGGTGGACCATCGCCTACCACCGCGCGGGTGCTGGGGCGCCGCTGCTGCTCCTGCACGGTGGATGGAGCGACGGCCGGCTGTGGCGGCTGCAGCTGCAGGGGCTGTCGGACGGGTTCGACGTGGTCGCGTGGGATGCGCCCGGCTGCGGCGCGTCTCCGGATCCGCCGGCGGGCCTGCCACTGGGCGGGTATGCCGACGCGGTCGCCGCGCTCGTCGAGGGGCTGGGCCTGGGCCGGGTGCACCTGTGCGGGCTGTCCTTCGGTGGCGGCCTGGCTCTCGCGGTGTGGCAGCGCCACCCGGAGGTGGTCCGCTCCCTGGTCCTCGCCTCGGCGTACGCCGGGTGGAAGGGGTCGCTGCCCCGGGAGGAGGTCGAGGCCCGCCTGCGGCGGCTGCGCGCCGAGGTCGACCGCCCGCCGGCGGAGTGGATCGACGGGTACCTGCCCGGCTTCTTCGCCGGCCCCGTGCCGCAGGAGACCCTCGATCTCGTCCGCGCGGTCATGCTCGACGTCCGTCCGGTCGGGACGCGGTCGATGCTCACCGCCTTCGCCGACGCCGACCTGCGGGACGTGCTCCCGACCGTCGCCGTCCCGACGCTGCTGCTCTGCGGCGCCGGGGACGTGCGGGCACCGCGACCGGTGGCGGAGGCACTGCACGCGGCGATCCCCGGATCCCGGCTGGTGCTCCTGCCCGGCGTCGGCCACCTCGTCAACCTGGAGGCGCCCGCGGCCTTCGACGCCGAGGTGCGCCGCTTCCTCTCCACCGTGCCGTGAGGTCCGAGGGTGGCGTCCGGCCCGCCGGTCCCGCGGACGCCGACGCGGCGGCCGACCTGCTGGTGCGGTTCTTCCGCGAGGAGGGGTTCGCCACCCCGGAGGCCGACGTACGGGCCCGCGTCCACCCGTTCCTCGGCGAGCCGGCCAACCACCTGCTGGTCGCCGAGGACGCGACGGGCCTCGTGGCGGTGGCGACGGTGACGACCACCTTCGGCTTCGAGGCCGGCCGGAGCGCCGAGCTCGAGGACCTCTACGTGCTCCCGGAGCGCCGCCGGCGGGGCTGGGCCGCGGGACTCGTCGGCGCCGCCGCCGACTGGTGCCGCGCCCGTGGCTGCGCCGAGCTCGACGTCGTGGTCACCCCCGCCGGACAGCGGGCGCACGGGCTGGCGGAGTGGTACGGGGCCCGTGGGTTCACCCGGACCGGGCGGGAGGTCCTGACCCGGACGCTGTGACACGGCGTCGGCATCCACGACGTGCGGGGACGCCACGTGGCCCGGGTGGTCGGCGGGTGCCGCGGCCGGCGGCCGGCGTGCCAGACTGCGCCGTGGCGCCGAGGACGCGGTACGCCCGGAGCGGCGACCTCGCCATCGCCTACCAGGTGGTCGGGGAGGGGCCCTTCGACCTGGTGGCCGCGCCCGGGTTCATCTCGCACCTCGACTGGAACTGGCAGGAGCCGTCGCTGCGCCGGTTCCTCGAGCGCCTCGCCGGCTTCAGCCGGCTGATCCTGTTCGACAAGCGGGGCACCGGCCTGTCCGACCCGGTGCCGGGCCCGGCCAGCCTCGAGGAGCGGGTCGAGGACCTCACCGCGGTGATGGACGCCGCCGGCTCCGAGCGGGCGGTCCTCTTCGGGGTCTCCGAGGGCGGGGCGATGGCCCTGCTGTTCGCCGCCCAGCACCCCGAGCGCACCCGGGCGCTGGTGCTGTACGGCGCGTACCCGCGGATCACCCGGGGGCCGGACTTCCCCTGCGGGGTGGAGGAGCCGGTGATGACGGCGCTGCTGTCCGGGATGGTCGACCACTGGGGGGAGGGGGCCGGGCTGGGCGCCTGGGCCCCCGGACGCCGGGGCGACACGGCGCTGCGCGCCTGGTGGGGGACGCTGCAGCGGCTCGGCGCCAGCCCCGGGATGGCCCGCCGGATGTTCGAGCTCTACCCGCACATCGACCTGCGCGACGTGCTCCCCACCATCCGGGTGCCGACCCTGGTGCTGCACCGCCGCGGCGACCTGATGATCCCGATCGGCATCGGCCGGTACCTCGCCGGGCACATCCCCGGCGCCCGGCTGGTCGAGCTCCAGGGCGACGACCACCTCTTCTTCCTTGGGGACACCGAGACCCCGCTGGCCGAGATCCAGGAGTTCCTCACCGGCACCCGCCCGGCGGGGCAGCCCGCCCAGACCGTCCTCGCCACGGTGCTGTTCCTGGACCTGGTGGGCTCGACCGAGCTGGTCGCGCGGGTCGGCGACGCCGCCTGGGCCTCGATCCGCGACCGCTTCGTGACCCTGGCGCGGGAGGAGCTGGCCCGCTACGGCGGGTCGGAGGTCGACGTCGCCGGGGACGGGCTCCTCGCCACCTTCGCCGGCCCGGCGCGGGCCATCCGGTGCGCGGTCGCGGTGCGCGAGGCGGCCGCGACCGTCGGGCTCCGGGTGCGGGCGGGGGTGCACGCCGGGGAGGTGGAGCGGACCGACGGCGGCGGGGTCAGCGGCCTGGCGGTGCACATCGGCGCGCGGGTCCTGGCGGAGGCGGCGCCGGGGGAGGTGCTCGTCTCCGGCACGGTCCGGGACCTCGTCGTCGGCTCGGGGCTCGCCTTCGGCGACCGCGGCGTCCACGTCCTGCGCGGCGTGCCCGGGAGCTGGCCGCTGTTCGCCGTCTCCGCCTGAGCGCGCCCCGGCTAGGCCCCGCCGGCCCGCCGCTCGGCGAGCAGGCCGCGGCACACGGCCGAGATGTCGACCAGCCCGACCAGGCGGCGGTCCTGCACCACGGGCGCGTAGACGACGCCCGCCGCGAGCATCCGCTCCGCGGCGTCGGCGACCGGGGTGTCCGGCGCGACCAGCACCATCTCCGACAGGGGCAGCTCGGTGAGCCGCACCTGCTCCAGGTCCCGCCCGTCGGCGACCACCTGGGCGACGTCGCTGTCGCAGACCAGGGTGACCGGCTCCTGCGTCGCGCCGTCGGTGACGACGACCAGCGCGTTGTCGTGGTGCTTCTTCATCAGCCAGGCGGCCGCGGCCACGTGGGCGTCGCGCTCGACCGTCGTCACCGGGGGCCGCATCACCTCGCCGACGGTGACGTGGCCGGTGGTGGTCGTGGTCATCGGGTCCTCCTCTCGAGCGGCGCCGCCGCGGGAAGGGGAGCCCTCCAGGGGCCCGGCACGAGTCTGCTCCCGAGGACGGGCGCGGCACCAGCAGCACCGGGCCCGGTCCCCGCCCGACACCGGAGGCGGGGCCGCCGCTGCCCGCTCCGATCAGGACGGCTGGAGCCGCGCACCCAGCCGGCGGGCCAGCTCGCGGGCCTCGGCGCGGGCCCGGTCCGCCCGGTCGGTCCCGGCCCGGTCGGTCCCGGCCCGGTCGGTCGCGGCCCGGTCGGGCCCGGTCCCGGGGGACGCGGCGCCCGGGGCGGACCCGGGCGGGGCGTCCGGCCCGGGCAGGGAGGTGGCCAGGCGGACGGCGAACCCCGTCGGGGTGCGGGAGGTCTCGACGGTGTCGCAGGCCTGCCGGGCCATCCACAGGCCCGCGCCGGCCGCTGACGTGCCGGCGTCGGGGGGCAGGAAGCCGGCCAGCGGGTCGTCGAAGCCGTCCCCGCTGTCGGTGACGGTGCACTCCAGCCGGGTCGGCGTCGTCCACACCCGGACGGCGACCGGCGGCGTGCCGTGCCGGAAGGCGTTGCCCAGCACCTCCGTGACCGCGACGGCGAACCGGCCGTACGACTGCGCCTGTCCGTCCGCCCCGTCCAGCGCGGCGCGCACGTGCGCGCGCATCTGCGGTAGCCGGCTCGCGTCGGTCAGGCCGGTCAGGACGAGGGTCGGCGGGCGGTCCGGGGCCGCGGGCGCCGGGCCAGCGGCGTACCGGCGCAGCACGGTCGCGGGCTCGACGTGGCGGTCACCGGGCACGAGCCCGCCGGGGGTCAGCCGCAGGGGATGGGTCTCCTCCACCCCGTCCCGCACGACGTCGGAGACCTCGCGCCGGTCGTAGACGCACAGGGCCGTCAGCGGCAGCGGGGCCAGCGCCAGGGTGAGGGCCGCCTCGTAGCGGTGCCACTCCGCCCACCGCTGCGGGTCGGGGGGAACGGCGGCGACCAGCCGGACCCGCGGGGCGCCGGCGGCGGTGCAGCGGCGCACGAGCCGGCGCCAGGCGGCCAGCGCGCGGGCACAGCCGGTCCAGACGTCCCGGGGCGGCAGCCGGAGGACGCCGTCCTCGCCGCCGGCCGCCCGGGTCAGGAGCGCGTCGCGCTCCTCCCCGCAGGCGAGCACCACCGTCTCGCCGGCGGCCAGCCCGTCGGCGAGGAACGGCACCGCCGCCGCGCGCAGCTCGTCCACGGAGTCGTACAGCAGCGCGGCGTGCCGGAAGCCCGCTCCGGTGCCGGAGGTCATGGCCGCCCCGTCAGCACGTGCAGGCCCGGCAGCTCGTCGACCTCCATGAGTCGCAGGATGAGCTCGACCGGCGGCTGGGGGGCGACGAGCAGGACGTGGCCGCCGGCCAGCCGGAACGCGAGCGTCGCGTCCTCCAGCCGCCAGCAGGAACCGGCGTCCAGGTGGGCGACGTCGGCCAGGTCCAGCCACAGCACCCGCGACGCGCCCCGGCTCGCCGCGGCCAGCACGGCCTCGAAGACGTCGCTGTTCGTGCCGTCGACCTCACCGTGCAGGGCCAGCCCGTCCAGGTCCCGGGTCGTGGCGAAGGTGGCCTCGCGCATCCCGGACCGGTGGACGGCGAGCACCTCCTCCAGCCGCGAGCCGGCCGTGCCCGCGTGCGGGTACTGGCACAGCGTGTGCACCGGCCGGGTGCAGATCAGCTCGTCCATCCGCTGCTCGACGAGCCGGTGGGCGGCCGGGGGGAGGGCGGTCAGCCAGGCGCGCTCCTCGGCCGCCATCCACACCCCGGCGAAGCCCTCGGCCAGCGCGCGGTCCACCGCGGCGGCGTGGCCCTCGGCGGCGTAGAAGTCCACGGCGGGCAGCACGACGAGCCGCCCCTCCCGCACGGCCGCGCCCGCGTCGACGCCCCGTGCGTCCAGCGCGGCGACCAGCGAGTCCTCCGGCCGCGGCGGTGGTCCGGTGCAGACGACCTTGTCGCCCAGGTCCAGGCCGCGGCGGATCCAGGCGGTCAGACCGGTCAGCTGCTCGTCCTCGGTCCGGTGCAGTTGCAGGACGTGCTCGCCGCACCCGGTGCCGGGGATCTCCCCGACGACGCCCACGGATGAACGCTACGCGCGGCAGGTGCGGCGTGCAGGGCAGGTCGGGCCGTCCGGCCGGGTGCCCGTGGGCGCGGGCGTCGGCGGGGGCGAGGAGACCGGACCGCGCCGCCTAGCCACCCGCGTCCTCCCCGGCGCCGTCCCTCCCCGGTGCCGCGGCCACCCGCGGCGAGGCGGCCGCCCGCCGTCCGCGGAGCCGCCCGGACCCGGCCGGACGCCGCCCGGCGTGCTCGGCTCCCGACGCGCCGGCCAGCAGGGTCCTGGCCCAGCGACGCGCCGGGTCCTGACCCACGAGCACGGCCTGGAGGAACAGCGTGAGCGGGATGGCGAGGATCGCCCCCAGCGGGCCGAGGACGACGGTCCACAGGATCACGGACAGGAAGGTCAGGGTCACCGAGAGCCTGACCACGTCACCGACGACCATCGGCTGGACCAACGACTGCAGGACGAAGTTGGCCACGGTGTAGACGGCCACCACGAGCAGTGCCGTGCCGGGTCCGCCCACCACGAGCGCGAGGATCGTCGGCGGTGCCAGGCCGAGGAAGAACCCGATGTTCGGGACGTAGTTGGTCAGGAACGACAGCAGTCCCCACAGCAGGGGGAGCGGGATGCCGAGGACGACGAGGGCGATCGTGTCGACGACGGCCACGGCGAGGCCGAAGACGGTGGTCACGACCACGTAGCGCCGGGTGTTCCGGGCGAACTCGCCCAGGGCCTCGTGCAGGCGTGCCGTACCGGGCACCTCGGCCAGGCGCTCGGGCACCCCGGCCGCCTCGGCGGTCATGAACACGACCGTCGCCATCACCAGGAACAGCGCAGCCAGGGACCCGGCGACGCCCGACAGCACGTCGCCCAGGGCCGCGGTGACCGCCTCGGGCCCGACCGAGCGCAGTGCCTGTTCCACCTGCTCCGGGCCGACGCCCCACCCGGCCAGGGTGGAGCGCAGCCCGTCCAGGAGCTCCTGCCACTCCGCGGAGTACTCCGGCAGCACGGTCGCCAGCTGGCCGAGGGAGACCGCGAGGGCGAGCGCGAAGGCGACGAGCCCCCCGTCGACGACGAGCACGGCCACCGCGACCGCGAGCCCCCGCCGCATCCCGCGGTGCACCAGCGCACCGATCAGCGGGTGGGCCACGACGGTGAGGACGAACGCCAGGGCGACGGGTCCCAGGATCCCGCGGAGGGCGTGGACGCCCCAGAACGCGACGGCGGTACCGGCCACGCCGAGGACGACGGTCAGCCACAGCGGTCGGTCGCGTCGGCCCGGGGCGCCGGGCCCGCCGTCCTCCGCGGTCATCGGGCCTCCGGGGTCGAACGGCGTCGTGGGACGCCGACGGTAGGGAGCAACTCGGGAGGTCGCCTCACCTCCGGCGGGTGATGCCGGGAGCCGCAGCGGCGCTCACGTCCGGCGTCGATCCCGCCTCGGCTGCCTCACGGACGCCGAGGCGATCCGCATCGCCGCGCTGGTCGCTCGTGACCGCCGGTGGATGCCGCCCGGGAACCCGCGGCGAGGAACGCGAGGCAGCGTGGATCTCATCGGTGCCGCTCGCCGCCCGGACCGCCCGTGGTCACCGGCCCGTCGGCACGGTCCTCGCCAGTGCCTCGTAGGTCGCGTCGTCGGTGAGGTCGCCGTCGACGTACTGCAGGAGGGCGAGCATCCGCTCGGCGCCATCAGCGTCCGGGTCGATGCCGTTGCGCCGCAGCGACTCCGCTGCACCGCCCCGGAACTGCTCCAGCTCCCAGCTCCTCCTGCCGACCCCCACGACCGGCACCCTCGGCACGTCCCGGTCCACCAGGCCGACCAGCGCCCGGAACGTCTCCAGCTTCGCGAGGTCGCCGGTGGCGCCGAAGACGACCAGGGCGCTCACCTCGTCGGGTTCCATGCCGAGGTCCTCCCGTCCAGCCGGCGGTCCAGGTCGTAGGCGGCGCTGATCAGCGCGAGATGGGTGAAGGCCTGCGGGAAGTTGCCGAGCTGCTCGCCGGTCAGCCCGATCTCCTCGGAGTACAGCCCGACGTGGTTGGCGTAGGTGAGCATCTTCTCGAAGGCCAGCCGCGCCTGGTCGAGACGCCCGGCCCGGGCGAGCGCCTCCACCCACCAGAACGAGCACATCGAGAAGGTGGCCTCCCTGCCGGCGAGCCCGTCGGGCGAGGCGTCCGCGTCGTAGCGGTGGACGAGGCTGTCCGAGACCAGTTCGGCGGTGATCGCGTCCAGGGTGGAGAGCCACCGCGGGTCGGTGGGCGCGATGAACTTGCACAGCGGCATGAGCAGCAGGGAGGCGTCGAGCACGTCGGTGTCGTAGTGCTGGACGAACGCGCGGCGGCCGGGGTGCCAGGCCCGCTCGGTGATCTGGCCGTAGATGCGATCGCGGACCGCCATCCAGCGCAGGAGGTCGGCGGGCAGGCCGCGCTGCAGGGCGATCCGGATGGCGCGCTCGACAGCGACCCAGCACATCAGCCGGGAGTGGGTGTAGTCCCGCCGGCCGCCGCGGGTCTCCCAGATGCCCTCGTCGGGCTGGTCCCAGTGCTCGATCAGCCACTCGAGGGTCCGGGTGAGCTCGGCCCAGCCGTCCTGGTAGACGGGCAGCCCGGACTTGTCGCACAGGTAGAGGGAGTCGATCAGCTCGCCGTAGACGTCCAGCTGCAGCTGGGTCGCCGCGCCGTTGCCGATGCGCACCGGCGCCGAGCCCATGTAGCCCTCCAGGTGCGCGAGTTCCTCCTCGGGCAGGTCCGCGCGCCCGTCGATGCCGTACACGATCTGCAGCGGACCGGACTCGCGGCCGGTCCCGTGCCGGACGCGGCCCTCCAGCCACTGCATGAAGGCGCCGGCCTCCTCGGTGAACCCGAGCCTGAGCAGCGCGTACAGCGAGAAGGCGGCGTCGCGCATCCAGGTGTAGCGGTAGTCCCAGTTGCGTGCGCCGCCGACGACCTCCGGCAGGCTGGTGGTCGGGGCGGCCACGAGCGCGCCGGTCGGGGCGTAGGTGAGCAGCTTCAGCGTCAGCGCCGAACGGTGCACCATCTCCCGCCACCGCCCGTCGTAGCGGGACCGGCGCAGCCAGCCGCGCCAGAACGCCACGGTGGCGTCGAACGCGGCGGCGACGTCGGCCTCGGAGCAACGCGCCGGCAGCTCGTCCGGTTCGACGCGGTCGAGCACGAACGTGGCCGTCTCCCCGGCCCGCAGCTCGATGCGCGCGCGGACGTCCCGGCCGTCGACGAGTTCCAGCGGGCAGCTCGTCGAGAGGCCGAGCGCCAGCCGGGACGAGCGGAAGAGCGCGCCGTGCGCGGTCAGCACGCCCTGGTGGCCGGCGCGCGCGTAGTCGAAGCGCGGGGCGACGTCGACGACGAAGCGCATCTGCCCCCGCACCGCGAGGACCCGGCGGATCAGGCGGGAGCGGTGCACCGTCGCGCCGGGGCGCGGCGGTGGCATGAAGTCGTGCACCTCACCCACTCCGCCGGGGGTCAGGAAGCGCGTGATGAGCACGGTGGTGTCGGGGAGGTAGAGCTGTCTGCAGGTCCAGTCCTCGCCGTCGGGGGAGATGCGGAACAGCCCCCCGTGGTCGGCGTCGAGGATCGCCGCGAACACGCTCGGCGAGTCGAACCGCGGGCAGCAGTACCAGTCGATCGTCCCGTCGGTGCCGACCAGCGCGACGGTGTGCAGGTCACCGATGAGACCGTGCTCGGCGATGGGCAGGTAGCGCGTCCGCGGCGGCCGCCGGACCCCACCGGGGCTCACGGCCGGGCCGGCCCGGGTGTCGAGCGCCATCGGGGCACTCCTCTCCGGCTACGGCACCAGGACGAGCTTGCCCCTCGCGGCCGACTCGCCGAGCATCTCGTGCGCGCGGCGGGCCTCGGACAGCGGCAGGCGCTCGGCGACGGTCGGGTGGATCTTGTCGGCGGCGAGCAGCTCGAGCAGCACGCCGAGGTCCTCCCGGAACTCCTGCGGGTTCCGCGGGCCGCCCCCCACCAGCCGGGCCGGCCGGCGGCCGGACACGGGCAGCACCTGGCGGCTGTCGCGCAACCTCTGGATCCGGTAGGCCGTCACCTGCCGACGCGGGTCGAGCAGGCCCCACAGCGTGACGGTGGCGGTCGTGCCGTACCACTCGGCCCAGCCGGCGGCCCACCGCCGCAGGCTCGAGCGTCCGCGGGCCAGCATCGCGTAGTGGCCGTAGACGACGAGGCGTCCGCCCGGCCGCAGGGCGCGGAAGGAGCGGATCGAGGTCGCGCCGCCGATGCCGTCGAGGACGACGTCGACGCCGTCGCCGGTCAGCTCACGGATCCGGGCCAGGAAGTCCTCGTGGCGGTAGTCGATCGCCACCGCCCCGAGCCGCTCGACCGCGGCGCGGTCCCGTGCGGAGCAGGTCCCGTACAGGCGCAGCCCGTCGAGCGCCCCCAGTTCGAGGACCGCGACGCCCACCCGGCCGGCCGCGCCGTGCACGAGCACCGACTCGCCGGCCTGCACGTGCGCGCTGCGGTGCAGCACCTGGTAGGCGGTCCCGTAGGTCAGGACGAGCCCCACCACCTCCGCCGGGTCGAGGCCCTCGGGCACGTCGACGGCCTCCGCCTCGGGCACGCAGACGTACTCGGCGTAGCCGCCGTAGGCAGTCAACGCGGCCACCCGGTCCCCGGCGTGCAGCCGCGAGCAGGCAGGGCCGACGTCGTCGACGACGCCGACGACCTCGTAGCCGGGCGTGAACGGCGGCCGGGGCACGCCCAGGTAGGTCCCGGCGCGGAGCTGGGCGTCGGTCAGCGACACCCCCGCGGCCAGGACCCGGATGCGCACCTCACCGGGAGCCGGTCGGGGGATCTGGTCCTCCACCACCCGCAGGACCTCGGGCCCGCCGAAGTGGTCGACGATGACGCGCTTCATGGATCTCAGGCCTCCCCGGAGCGGTTCGACGCCTGCGGGCGGGGCCTCGGCTGAGCTCGCACCCGGGCCTGTGGGATGCCTGGACCCGACGGTGCCGCCGGTGCGCGCCGGCGCCCAGAGACGAAGGCCGCGAGTCGACCCGCCCTTCGACCCCGTCCGCCCGCCGGAGGTCCACGTGCCGGAGGTCCACGTGCCGGAGGTGCACGTGCCCTGAGAGCGACGCGGCCATCCGGGTCGGATGGTCCGATCCGACCACACCGGCGGGCGCCGATGGTTGGTCGCTTCGGTCGATGTGCCGCCGCCCCGGCATTCCTAGCGTCAGTGGACGCCAGGCACCACCCCCGGGATCCGAGGAGGCCGGAATGTCCGTCGTCATGTACATCGACAACCCGTACGGCTCACGGGAGATCTACGAACGGGCCTCGGCCGGCATGAACCTGCCGCTCGGCGGGAGCGTCCACGTGGCCGGGCCGGGGCCGCAGGGGGGCTGGCGGGTGATCGAGGTGTGGGAGAGCGAGGAGGAGGCGCGCCGCTTCGTGCGCGAGGAGCTCGCACCCGCGCTGCGCGCGGCCGGCGCCGAGGGGCCACCGCCGTCCGCGGAGTTCTGGCCGCTGCACCGCATCGTGACGGGGGTGCGGGCATGACCGCCAGCACGTCCCCTGGACGTGTGGCGGGCATCACCGGGCCGTCGTCCCCAGTGCGCTCGGCGGGGGCCGGCCCCGGGTCGTGGAGCCGTGCGCGGCGCAGGGTGGCCGCGGCGACCGTCGTCGTCGCGCCGGTCGTGCTGCTCGGTGCCCTCGTCCACCACCCGTTCATCGCCGACCTCCGGCACGAGCACGACGTCGCGGCGGCGCTGACCGTGGATGCGACCCGGTGGTCCGTCGCCCACCTCGGGGTGGCCCTCGCGTCGGCACTGGTCGCACTCGCGTTCCTCGCGGTCGGTGCGGCCCTGCGGCGTCGTGGCGAGTGGCGGTGGAGCGGTCGTTCGGTTCCGTTCGTCGTCGTCGGCAGCACCCTGTTCGCGCTGCTGCCGGCGATGGAGCTCGCGGTGCTGGCGGCCGACCTGGCCGGTGCCGACACCGAGGCGGTGCTGCTCGAACTGGACGCCTGGTTCCGGCCGCTGCTGGTCGGCTCGGCCGCGGTCCTCGCGGTCGGCCTGGCCTGTGTCGCCTGCGCCGTCGTGCGCGCCGGGGTGCTCGGCCGATCGGCGACCGCGCTGGTCGTCGGCGCGCTGACCGTGGCGGGCGTGTCCCGTTTCCTCCCGTTCGGGGCGGCGCTGATCGTGGGCGCCGCCGCCCTCGTCGTCGCCCTGTGGCCGCTCGTCGGCACGGTGGCGGCGCGACCGCCGGCGGCCGGCTGACGATCTGCCGGAGACGGGACGGGGCCCTGGACCGTTCGGACGTGGTGCGGTTCCCTGGGCGGGGGTGCAGCGGCATGACGCTCGCGGATGAGGTCGCGGCGGGGCGGGACGCCGTGCGCGCACGGGAGTGGGCTCGTGCCTACGACGCACTGCGCACCGCTGACCGGGACGGCGACCTGGGGGCGGACGACCTCGAACGCCTGGCGCTGGCGGCCTATCTCAGCGGGCGGGACGGTGCCTACGAGCAGGCGATGGAGCGCTGCGTGCAGCTGCTCCTCGACGCGGACGACCCCCGCCGGGCCGCGCGCGACGCGTTCTGGCTGGCCCTCGCCCTGTTCCTCCGGAACGAGCCCGCTCGCGGCGGGGGCTGGCTGTCCCGCGCATCTCGCAGCCTCGCCGAGGCCGGGAACCCGCCGTGCGCGGAGCAGGGCCTGCTGCGGATCCCGGCGGCTCTGCACCACCTCTCGTCCGGGGACGGCGAGGCCGCCTCGGAGGTGTTCGACCAGGTGGTCGCCGTCGGCACCCGCTTCCGCGACCCGGACGTCACCGCTCTCGGCGTCTGCGGCAGCGGGCAGGCGATGGTCGCGCGGGGCCGGCGCGAGACCGGGCTGGCCTTCCTGGACGAGGCGATGGTCGCCGTCACGGCGGACCACGTCTCACCGATCACCGTCGGCATCGTCTATTGCGCGGTGGTCCGGACCTGCCACCAGGCGCTCGACCTGCAGCGGGCGCGGGAGTGGACGGGCGTGCTCACCCGGTGGTGCGCCGCCCAGCCGGACCTCGTGCCCTTCCGCGGGCAGTGCCTCGTGCACCGCGCGCAGGTGCTCGCGATGGAGGGCCGCTGGCCGGAGGCGATGCAGGAGATCACCCGGGCGCGGGCGCGGCTGGCCGATCCCCCCGGTCAGCCCGCCGTCGGGATGGCCTGGTACGAGACCGGCGAGCTGCACCGGCGGCAAGGGCGGCACGAGGACGCCGAGGACTGCTACCGGCAGGCGAGCCGGCACGGTCATCCACCGCAGCCCGGCCTGCTCCTGCTGCGCCTGGCCCAGGGGCGCAGCTCGGAGGCCCGCTCCGCGGTCGATGCGGCGCTGGTGACAGCGACCTCCACGGCCGATCGCTGGCCCTTGCTGGCCGCGGCGACCGAGGTGCGCTGCGCGTGTGGCGACACTGTCGCCGCCCGCGAGGCCGCGGAGGAGCTGGACGCGGTGGCGGACGGGCAGTCGGGGGAGTGGTTGCGGGCGATCGCCGCGACCGCGGTCGGATCCGTCCTGCTGGCGGAGGGGGCGGCGCGGGACGCCGGACCCGTCCTCCGCCGCGCCTGGCGGGACTGGCGTGAGCTGCTCGTGCCCTACGAGGCGGCGCGGGTGCGCATCCTGCTCGGCGAGGTCTGTGCGGCCCTCGGTGACACCGACGGGGCGATCCTCGAGTGGGACGCCGCCCGCTACACCTTCGAGGAGCTGGGCGCGGTCGACGATCTGGCGCGGGTCGCTGCCCGGCTGTCCCCCGAGACCCCCTCGCGGCCCAGCGGGCTGACCGAGCGCGAGCTGGACGTCCTCCGGCTCGTGGCACAGGGACGCACGAATCGGGAGATCGCGGACGCGCTCTTCCTCAGCGAGCACACCGTGCGGCGGCACCTGCAGAACGTGTTCGGCCGCCTCGGGGTCTCCTCCCGCGCGGCCGCGGTGGCCTTCGCCGTGCAGCACGATCTCGTCTGATCGCCGCGGGAGCAGGTTCCCGCCGGTGGCGACGGGGGCCTGCCCGTGGACCGTTCGGACCACGCCGGCGGCTCGCCGGATTGGTCCTCCCGGTCGATGCCGGCGACACGGTGAGGTTCCTAGCGTCGACGGCGTCCGAAACGCGACGAGACCGAAGGAGGCCGTCATGCGATCCACCGACCGAACGGACCGGAACCGCCCGGGCGCGTACCCGGCGCGGCCACGCACCGACGCGGGCATCCGTGCGGGCACCGTCCGAGACGTGCCGCTGACCGAGCGACGGCTCGAGGCGGCCGGCATCCCGACCGTCGTCCTCGAGGGCGGCGACGGCCCGACCGTCGTCCTGTTGCACGGCCCCGGAGAGTTCGCCGCCCTGTGGGGCCGCGTCGTCCCCCCGCTCAGCGAGACCCACCGGGTGGTCGTGCCCGACCTGCCCGGCCACGGCGCCTCGGGGAGACCCGGTGACGGGCCGCTCGACTCCGAGCGCTGGCTGGACTGGCTGCGCGCCCTCGTCGAGCAGACCTGCCCCGGGCCGCCCGCGCTCGTCGGTCACCTCGCGGGCGGCGCCCTCGCGCTGCGCCACGCCGTCGACGGCGGGCCGACCGAGCGCATCGTGCTGATCGACTCGACCGGCCTGGCCGTCAGCCGACCCGCGCCGTCGTTCGTCGGTCCGCTGGCCGGGTTCCTCGCTCACCCGACCGAACGCAGCCGCGACCGCTTCCTCGACCGCTGCATGTACGACTTCGACGGCATGAGACGGGAGCTGGGACCGCGCTGGGATCCCTTCGCCGACTACGCGCTCGACCGGGCGCGGCAGCCCGGCAGCCGATCGGCGGTGTTCTCGCTGGTGAGCGCCTTCGGCGTGCTGCCGATCCGCCGCCGCGACCTGGCCCGCCTCCCGATGCCGGTGTCGATGATCTGGGGGCGGCACGACCTGCAGAACCGGCTGCGGATCGCCGAGGCCGCGGCCGCCCGGTTCGGCTGGCCGCTGGCGGTCATCGAGGACACCCGTGACGACCCCTGCTGGGAACGTCCGGACGCCGCCGTCGCCGCGCTGCGAGCCGCGCTGGCCCGGCCCCTGCGCCGCCACGTACCGGCCTGACCGGAGGGTGCCCGCCCGCCGTCGACCGTGGTGCGGTGCAACGGGAGCGACGCCCTGGGCGTGGGGTGGGGCAGGATCGTCGGGTGCCGACCCTTCGCATTGCCCAGGACGCGGCCGCCGACGAGTTCCTGAGCCGCGACCCGCTGGCCCTCGTCCTCGGCATGCTGTTCGACCAGCAGTTCCCGATGGAGCGCGCCTTCGCCGGCCCGCGGCTGCTGGCCGACCGCATGGGCGTGGACACGCTCTCGGCGGCCGCGATCGCCGACGCCGACCCCGACCGGCTGCTCGCCTGGTTCCAGGGGCCGCCGGCCGTGCACCGCTACCCGGGCTCGATGGCCCAGCGCGCCCAGGCGCTGTGCCGGTTGCTGGTGGACCGCTACGACGGCCGGGCCGAGGGCCTGTGGGACGGCGTCCCGGACGGCGCCACGCTGCTGCGCCGGGTCGGCGAGCTGCCCGGCTTCGGCGCGCAGAAGGCGAAGATCCTCGTCGCGCTGCTCGGCAAGCAGTACGGCGTGACCCCGCCGGGGTGGCGCGAGGCGGCCGGCTCCTACGGCGAGGAGGGGTCGCGCCGGTCGGTTGCCGACATCACCGGCCCGGAGTCGCTGGCCGAGGTCAGGGCCGCGAAGCAGGCCGCCAAGAAGACGGCGAAGCAGGCGGCGGAGCAGGCCGCCGGGTAGGCGGCGGGGAGTCCGCCGCGACACGCTGGATGTGGCCCGGGATCGTCCGCGGAGGTACCTGCGCAGCCCCTGTCCCGGTGGCACCATGGGTGGCCGGACCGGGGATCCCGGGGTCGGCCAGCAGGGACCGGTCCCGGCCGTGAGGCGACAGCGCCGGCCCCCGGTCCAGCGGAGGGGATGGGTGTCCGTGGCCTCGAGCCAGCAGTCCGCACGACCCCGCCGGTCGGAGCCGGTGCTGATCACCCAGGCCGAGCCGAGCCTGGCCGAGCAGCACGCGGCCCGGAAGAAGCGGTACGTCCTGACCATGGCCGTGCGCGCCGTCGCGCTGGTGCTGGCCGCGGCGACCTACCAGATCCTCTGGCTGGCGATCGTGTTCGCCGTCCTGGGCACGGTGCTGCCGTGGATCGCCGTCGTCATGGCCAACGACCGGCCGCCGAAGAAGAAGCTCGACGCCCACCGCTACAGGCCGCCGCAGCCCGACCGGATCCTCGACGACCCGGCCCGCCGGCGGCGCGCCATCGAGGGCGGCACCGTCATCGAGGGCTGAGCCCGCCGGTCCTCAGCGCGCCCCCGCCCGGCCGACCACCTCGGCGGCCCGCGCCAGCCCCGCGTCCAGCGCCGCGGCCGGGTCGGCGTCCGGGCCGCCCAGCCACACCGCGAGCAGCCCGGCGGTGAACGCGTCCCCGGCGCCGGTGGTGTCCACCACCCGGGCCGGGTGCGCCGGGCGGTGCAGCACCGCGCCCCCGGCGGCCCACAGCGCGCCGTCGGCCCCGAGGGTGACCGCGACCGCGCCGTGCCGGGCGGCCAGCGCCCGCGCGGCGTCGGCGACGTCCGCGCACCCCGACAGCAGCCGCGCCTCGTCGGCGTTGGGCAGCAGCAGGTCGACGCCCGCGGTGTCGGCCAGCCACCGGTCCACGCCGTACGCCGCGAGCGGCCCGGTGGAGGCCGGGTCCAGCGACACCGTGCAGCCGGCCGCCCGGGCCGCGGCCAGCGCCGCGAGCCCGGCCGCGCGGGGGCGCGCGTCGAGCAGCGTGTAGCCCGACAGGTGCAGGTGGGCGCCGGGCACCGGCGGCGGGACGTCGCCGGGCCGCAGGTCCAGGTTGGCGCCGCGGTCGGCGAGCATGCTCCGCTGCCCGTCCGGCTCGACCAGGCTGACGATCGTCCCGCTGGCCGCGCCGGGCACGGTCCGCACCGCCAGGCCCACCCCGGCGGCGGCGAGCTCGGCCACCAGCGCCGCGCCGGCCGGGTCGTCACCCACGCACCCGGCGAGGGTGACCGGCACCCCGAGCGCGGCCAGGTGCGCGGCGACGTTGGCCCCGGCCCCGCCCCCGCGGGTGCGGATGGCGGCCGGCCGGTCCGAGCCCGGCGCCGGCCCGCCGGAGAGGACGGCGACGACGTCGGTGGCCAGGTCGCCGACGACGACGACCGGGCGGGTGCTCAGCGAGCCGCGGCGGCCAGCGCGGCCGCGATCCGCCCCGCCAGCTCCGCGTTGCGCAGCACCAGCCGCACGTTCACCGCGAGCGTGGCGCCCTCGCTGGCCCGGTGCAGGTGGTCGAGCACGAACGGCGTCACCGCCTTGCCGCGCACCCCGGCGGCCTCCGCGGCGGCCAGGGCGTCGGCGATCACCCGGGCGTGCAGCTCCGGGTCCAGCTGCTCGTCGGCCGGCAGCGGGTTGGCCACGACCACCGCGCCCGGCGCCACCTCGCGCCGCGCGGCGAGCACCGCGGCCGCCTGCCCGGGGGACTCCACCGCCCAGTCCACCTGCGCGCCGGAGTCGGCGACGTAGAACCCGGGGAAGGTGCGGGTGCCGTAGCCGACGACGGTGACCGACAGGCTCTCCAGCCGCTCCAGCGTCGCCGGGACGTCGAGGATGGACTTCACGCCGGCGCAGACCACGGCCAGCGAGGTGCGCGACAGCGCGGTGAGGTCGGCGGACTCGTCGAAGGTCTCGGCCGACTGCCGGTGCACCCCGCCCAGCCCGCCGGTGGCGAAGACGCCGATCCCCGCGGCCTCGGCCAGCAGCGCGGTGCTCGAGACGGTGGTGGCGCCGGACAGGCCGAGCGCGGCCGCCACCGGCAGGTCCCGGACACCGAGCTTGGCCAGGTCGAGGTCGGCGCACACCCGGTCGACCTGCTCGGCCGTCAGCCCCACGTGCGGCACGCCGTCGAGCACCGCGATCGTGGCCGGCACCGCGCCGCCGGCCCGCACGGCCGCCTCGACGTCGTCGGCGGCGGCGCGGTTGTCCGGCCGCGGCAGGCCGTGAGCGAGCAGCGTGCTCTCCAGGGCGACGACGGGGGCGCCGGCGTCGAGCGCCTCGGCCACCTCGGGGGAGAGGGTCAGGGGCGCGGCGGCGGCATGGCGGGGCTCGGTGCGGGGAGCTTCGGGAGGCACCCTGCCATCATGGTGGGCGGGGCGGTCGCGCCCGGCCACCACCTCCGCCGGAGGACGCCGGGGCGCCCGCGCAGGAGACGTCCCTGAGCCTGGGAGAGACCGTGAGCAACACCGACCTGCTCGAGAAGCCCGACGTCCGCGACTCGGACACCGGCAACGCCAACGAGGTCTTCCACTACGTCCGCAAGAACAAGATCGCCGAGAGCGCCGTCATGGGCACGCTGGTCGAGGCGCTGTGCGGCGAGGTGTTCCCGGTGACCAAGTCGCCCAAGCCCGGCAGCCCCGTCTGCCCGGCCTGCAAGGAGATCTACGAGCAGCTGCGCAAGGACTGACGCGGGACCCCGTCCCGTCCGGCTGCCCGGTGGCCCCGTCCAGGGGCCCGCCGTGAGCTCGCGAACGGTGGGGAGGACGGGGGTCCTTCGTCTAACGCAGGCCGAGGCGCTTCGCCTCGGCCTCGAGCTCGGCGGCGCGGCGGCGCTGCGCCCGGCGGGTGTGCCGGCGCAGCGGCGCCGGCCAGCGCTCCTGGACGGTCGCGTTGAGCTCGGCGCCGAGCAGCACCGCCATCCCGAAGAAGAACAGGAACAGCAGCGCCGCGATCGGGGTGGCCAGCGCCCCGTAGGGGAGCGCGGCGACGAGGATGTCCGACACGTACAGCCGCAGCACCGTCGCCGCCACCATGAAGAAGCCGACGGCCAGCAGCGTCCCCGGCAGGTGCCGCCGCCACGGCAGCCGCCGCGGCAGGACCACGTGGTAGAAGCTCGTCAGCGCGAGCAGCAGGCCGATGACCACCAGCGGCCAGTAGACGGCGTTGATCAGCACCGTCGCCGTCTCGTGCCAGTCCTGCGGGAGCAGCCCGACCAGCACTCCGCGGCCGAGCACCAGCAGCGGCAGGCAGACCACCGCGAGCACCAGGCCGACGACGAACAGCCACAGCGCCATGAGCCGGGTGGCGATCGGGCCGCGGACGTCGCGCTGGTCGTAGGCGATGACGATCGTGTTCATGAACGTCGCCGTCGCCGAGGACCCGGCCCACAGGGTGATCAGGAAGCCCAGGCTGACGACGTCGAGCCGGCCCGAGGTCAGGATGTCGTTGAGGGTGGGCCGCACCAGCGAGTCGACGACGTCGGCGGTGAGCACCTCGCTGGAGGCGTTGACCAGGGTGTCCTCGACGGTCTGCACCGCCTGCGCGCCGATCCAGTCGCCGAGGAAGCCCAGCGACCCGAGCAGCGCGATCAGCAGCGGCGGCACCGAGAGGATCTGCCAGAACGCCGCCTCGCCGGACAGCCCGAGGATGCGGTCCTTCCAGGCCTTGGCCACCGTTCGGCCGAGGACCTGCAGCGGCACCCGCACCACCGGCGGCCAGTGGTCGAGGCGACCGGGGGCCGGGAGGTCGGCGCGGCGGGCGCCGGCAGCGGGTGGGGCGGCCGCGGGGGCGTGCGCGTCCTCCGCGGCCCCGCCGGTGCGGGACCGCCCGCCGGCCCGCACGGTGCTCACCAGGCCAGTGTGCACGCCCGGCGCCCGCCCCCGCCGCCGACGGGGCGGGGACGGGCGCCGGTGGGCCCGATCGGGGAGCGGGTCAGGCCGTGGGGCCCGCCGGCGGCGTGCCGCCGTCGGGCGGGGGCGCGGCCGGGTCGGCAGCCGGCGGCGGGGCGACGCAGCGGATGACCGCCTCCGCGGCGTAGCTGGTCTCGAACGTCTCCCGCTCGATCTCCGAGCCGCTCTGCAGGTCGCGGAACACCCGGGTCACGGTGACGTCGAAGCCCTGCACGCCGGACTGCGGGATGCAGTCGCCGTCGTCGACCTTCTCCTGCACCGCCGGCTGCCGGTAGTTCGTCCGCGGGCCCTCGATCGCCTCGATCTCGTAGCGCCGCGTCCCGTAGAAGGTCACCGTGATCGACCCGCCGGAGGCGCCGGGGGTCCACTGGGTGTCGACGAAGATCCCGGTGTCGGAGTCGTTGCGCCACTGCAGGTCGATCTGGCCCTCGTACACCGTGGCCTCGCGGCCGGCGGGGTAGCGGCTGATGTAGAAGCTGTGCGGCTTGTGGTAGACGTCCTCGAGGCCGGCGAAGAAGACCGCGTTGAACATCGTGGTGGCGAACTGGCTGATCCCGCCGCCGACCGCCGTCGACAGCTCGCCGCCGCTGATCACGTTGGCCGGCACGTAGCCCTGCGCGGTGCCACGCGGGCCGGTGTGGGTGTTGAGGCTGAACGTCTCGCCGGGCAGCACCAGCGCGCCGTCGACCTCCTCGGCCACCGTCCGGATGTTGGTGGCGCTGGCGTTGTTCGTCGTCGTGGTCGTGAAGGAGCTGACCTCCTCGACGATGCCGAGCGCCTGCGCCTCCTCGGTGGTCAGCTCGGCCGGCACCGGGCCCAGCTGCGCGGTGACCGTGCGCGGCGCCGGGTCGTCCAGCACCTCGAGCAGCTGGCCGGACAGCGCCTGCGGGTCGACGCCGGTGCCGTCGACCGACGGGACGACCTCCACGCCGTCGCCCACGACCTCGAAGCGGGCGTCCTGGGCGGGCTCGCCGAAGGCGGTGAACTCCTCGGCCATCGCCGACTGCAGCGCCGCCGGGTCGACGGCGACGGCGAGCTCGCCGCCGTCCTGCGGGGTGAAGGTCAGGGACGCCGCGATCGCCTCGACCGGGATCTCGACCGAGGTGCCGCCGTCCTGGCTGGTCACCGTGACCGGCGCGGCGAGCGCGGGGGTGACGGTCTCGTCGAGGACGCGCTGCGCCTCCTCGGTGCCCACCCGCACCGGCTCGACGTCGACCGGCAGCTCGATCGGCGTCCCCGGGTCGCCGCCGGCGGCCAGCGCCGTGGTGATCGCCTCGGCGGCGCCCTCGCGGTCCAGCGTCCGGCCGTCCACCGGCTCGACCAGGGCCGGCGTGGTGCCCTCGATCGCGATGGTCGCGTCGACCGGCACCCGGTCCACCTGGGTGGCGATGGTGTCGACCTGGGCGGCCAACGCGGTGTCCTCGCCGGTGATGACCGGGTCGACCTCGCGCTCGGTGAACAGCGAGACCAGGCGGGTCCAGGGGTTCAGCGGCTGGTCGTCGGCGGCGTCGACGGTCGCGTCCACGTCGAGGGTGATGCCGGCGGTGGCGGGGGAGAGGGTGGCCTCCACGTCGTCGGCGACGACGACGTGGTCGGCGGCGACCCGCGGGGCGAGGTCCTGCTCGAGCCGGTCGGCGGCGGCCGCGGGGGACAGGCCGCCGACGTCGACGCCGGCCACCACGGTGTTGCGGGGCACGTCGTCGCCGGCCACCAGCACGTCGGCGCCCCAGGCCAGCCCCAGGACGGCGAGCAGGCCGACGGGGGCCAGCACGGCGGGCCGGCGCCAGCCCGGGCGGCGGGTGCCCGCGGGGGGCTCCCCGGGACCGCCGGAGCCCGCGGCGGAGCTCTCGCCGGAGCCGGGCGGGGGGACGGGGGGAGCGGCGGGCGGCTGGAGGGCCGGCGGGTCGGCCGGGACGGCGGCGTCACTGAGGACGACGGTGTCCGAGGCGTCCCCGGCCGGGGCTCCCGGAGCGGCGGGCTCGCCCAGCCCGACCGGCTCGGTGGTCCGCTGCCCGGGCTCCGGTGCGGCCGGGCCACCGGTGAGCGCGACGGTGTCGTGGACCGGGTCCGGCCCGGGCGTGTCGCCGGCGTCCGCGGCGGGCTGCTCCGGCGGGGCGGCGGGGGCGGCGGCCGGCCGAGGGGGTGCGTCGGGCCCGACGGGGCCGCGGTCGCGGGGGACCGGGCGGGTGTCGTCGGACAGGTCCGCGTGCGCGTCGGTGTCCGCCTGGGGGGCGGTGCCGGTCGACGGGGACGAGGCAGGGTGCTGCGGCATCGGGGGTTCCTCGGGTCGCCGTCGACCGGGGGTCCCCGGGAACGACGGAGCCGCCGGGTCCCCGTCCGCGTCAGGCGGGACGGGGACGCCGGCGGCGGCGTCGGGTGAGGGCATCATCGCGGTGAGCGACGATAGCGCCTCTCTCAGTGTGCGAGGCGCTGCTCGCCGTCGGTCTCGATGATGTCGACGGCGATGTCGCGGAGCTTGGACTCGTACTCGCGGGCGTGGTGCCCGCAGAAGACGAGGTCGCTGCCACTGGCGAGCACGACACGCACCTTGGCCAGTGCGCCGCACCGGTCGCAGTGGAAGGGCACGACCAGGTCGTCGGCGGCGGGGGTCGTCGTCAGCGTCTGGGTCATCTGGGTCATCACTCGCTCTCTACCGCACGGACCCGCTGCTGCGGATCGGCCTCCTGCACAGCGCCAGGATGGATCCTCCTGTTCCCGTGCCTCCTGTCACTGCGGGCGACTCGCCGGGTTCCGGTGAGCCGGTGACCGCTGGGACCGGTGGGGACGGTGTTCAGCAGGGACCTCTGGGTGGTGCCGGTCTGTTGGTGGTGCTGGTTCGTTCCGGGCGCCGGGCTGGTTTCCGGCTGTGGGTCCGCTGCTGTCTCGACGTCGCCCACGCTACGCCGTCTACCCGGCCGGTGCTTCGGTACACCGCGTCGTCCGCCCGGCGGGGTGAGATCGTGACCATCCCGCAACGCGGCCGACACACGCCGACGGCCGGCACCCGTGCTGGGTGCCGGCCGTCAGGTGACGTGCTGGAACGGCCCTCCTGCAGGGACCCGCCGCGAGCCTGCGAGCGGTGGGGGGGCAGGAGGGCCGTTCCTCAGTCGAGGTAGTCGCGCAGCACCTGGGAGCGGCTGGGGTGGCGCAGCTTCGACATCGTCTTGGACTCGATCTGCCGGATCCGCTCGCGGGTGACCCCGTAGACCTGGCCGATCTCGTCGAGCGTGCGCGGCTGGCCGTCGGTGAGGCCGAACCGCAGCCGGACCACGCCGGCCTCCCGCTCCGACAGCGTCTGCAGCACGCTGGTCAGCTGGTCCTGCATGAGGGTGAAGCTGACCGCGTCGACGGCGACGACCGCCTCGGAGTCCTCGATGAAGTCACCGAGCTGGCTGTCGCCCTCGTCGCCGATGGTCTGGTCGAGGCTGATCGGCTCCCGGGCGTACTGCTGGATCTCCAGCACCTTGTCCGGGGTGATGTCCATCTCCTTGGCCAGCTCCTCCGGGGTGGGCTCGCGGCCCAGGTCCTGGAGCAGCTCGCGCTGGATGCGGCCGAGCTTGTTGATGACCTCGACCATGTGCACCGGGATGCGGATGGTGCGGGCCTGGTCGGCCATCGCGCGGGTGATCGCCTGCCGGATCCACCAGGTGGCGTACGTGGAGAACTTGTAGCCCTTGGTGTAGTCGAACTTCTCGACGGCGCGGATCAGGCCGAGGTTGCCCTCCTGGATGAGGTCCAGGAACGCCATGCCGCGGCCGGTGTAGCGCTTGGCGAGGGAGACCACCAGGCGGAGGTTGGCCTCCAGCAGGTGGTTCTTGGCGCGCTCGCCGTCGCGGATGATCCAGTTGAGGTCGCGGCGCATCTGCGGGGAGAGCTTCTGGCCCTCCTCCTCGACCTGGCGCATGCGCTCGGCGGCGTACAGGCCGGCCTCGATGCGCTTGGCCAGGTCGACCTCCTCCTCGGCGTTGAGGAGGGCGACCTTGCCGATCTGCTTGAGGTAGGCGCGGACCGAGTCGGCCGAGGCGGTGAGCTCGGCGTCCTTGCGGGCCTGCCGCAGCGCCTCGGACTCCTCCTCGTCGTCCCACTCGAAGTCGCCGCCCTCGGCGGTGGCCTCCTCGGCGGCGGGCGCCTCGGCCTCCGCGCCGTCGGGGCCGGCGACCACGGTCTCGTCGATCGACAGGCCCTCGGCGCCGGCGTCGACCACGGCCACGGCGGCGTCCCCGGAGGCGACGGCGGTCAGCACGGTGCCCTCACCGGTACCGGGGGAGGGGCTGATGCTCGGCTTGGCGGCTCCCTTCGGCGCGGCCGGCTTGGCCGTCTTCGCCGAGGCGGCCCGCTTGCGTGCGGCGGGCTTGGCCGGCGCGTCGTCGGCGACCCCGACGGTGGCGCTGGCCCGGGGAGACCGGGTGCTCGCGGCGACCGTCTTCGAGCGGGTGCTGCTCGCGGCGGCGTCGTCCGGTGCAGGCTTGTCGGCGGGCACTCAGGATCCTTCCCGTGCTGGGTGCGTTCCCCGGGGGCGGTGTGACTCCCGGGCAGCGGCCCCTGCCGTCGGCCGCGGAGCGGGGAGGGCCCCAGTGTCCGGCACGGTGTTTCGCCGCTGTTCGGACGGGGGATGACTCCCGGCTGGGTGGTGACGGGCTGGGGCTCTTCCATTGTAGCGACGGGAGCCGGTGTGACCACCGCCTCGAACGGCGCGGGATCGCCCGGAAGGGCGGGGCCGTGCCCCGGTCAGGGCTCGAGCCGCTCCGCGGCGGCCAGCGCGGCCCCGACGATGCCGGCGTCGTTCTGCAGCTGGGCGGGCACCACCGGCGTCCGCGTGCTCAGCAGCGGCACCCACTTGTGCGCCTTCTTGCTCACCCCGCCGCCGACGATGATCAGGTCGACCCAGAGCCCCGCCTCGAGCACGTCGAGGTAGCGGTCGACCCGCTTGGCCCACTGGGGGTAGCTGAGGTCCTCGCGCTCGCGGGCGGCCGCCGACGCGCGCTTCTCGCCGTCCTCGCCGTCGACCTGGATGTGCCCGAACTCGGTGTTGGGCACCAGCCGCCCGTCGACGAACAGCGCGCTGCCGATGCCGGTGCCGAAGGTGAGCATGAGGACGACGCCGTCCTGGCCCCGGCCGGCGCCGTAGCGCATCTCGGCCAGCCCGGCGGCGTCGGCGTCGTTGAGGGTCTCGACGGTCCCGGGCACCAGCGCGCTCAGCCCCGCGTCGACGTCGGTGCCGATCCAGGCCTTGTCCATGTTGGCGGCGGTGTGCGCGACCCCCCGCTTCATGACCCCGGGGTAGGTGACGCCGATGCGGCCGGTCCAGCCGAAGGACGACACGATGCCCGCGACGACCTCGTAGACCGCCTCCGGCGTCGACGGCTGGGGCGTCTCCACCCGCACCCGCTCGCCCACGAGGGCACCGGCCTCGAGGTCGACCAGGCACCCCTTGATGCCGCTGCCGCCGATGTCCACGCCGAACCCCTGCACGGCGGTCACCCTAGTGACCGGGACCGCACCCCGGGTGGCGGCTCGGGCAGGATCGCCCGGGTGAGTGCCCCGCCGCCCCCCGCCGAGCTGCTCGACCTCGCCGTCGCGACCGCCCGGGAGGCGGCCGACCTGGTCGCCCGCGAGCGCGGGTCGGCCGCGGCCGCCGTCGACGTCAAGAGCAGCCCCACCGACGTCGTCACCGCCGTCGACACCGCCTCCGAGCGGCTGATCACCGGCCGGCTGCTCGCCGCCCGGCCCGACGACGGCCTGCTCGGCGAGGAGGGCGCCTCCCGCGGGGGCACCAGCGGCGTGCGGTGGGTGGTCGACCCCATCGACGGCACCGTCAACTTCCTCTACGGGCTGCGCGGGTACGCCGTGTCGATCGCCGCCCAGGTCGACGGCGTCACGGTGGCCGGCGCGGTGCTCGACGTCCCCACCGGGGAGCTGTTCACCGCCACCGCCGGCGGCGGGGCGTTCCTCTCCACCCCGGCGCGGCCGGAGCCGGTGCGGCTGGCCGGCAACCGGCCGGCGTCCCTGGGGCAGACGCTGGTGGCCACCGGGTTCGGCTACCGGGTGGAGCAGCGGCGGGCCCAGGGCGCCGTCGTCGCCCAGCTGCTCCCCGAGGTCCGTGACATCCGCCGGCAGGGCTGCGCGTCGCTGGACCTGTGCTCGGTGGCCGCCGGGCGGGTGGACGCCTACTACGAGCTGGACCTCGAGCCCTGGGACCACGCCGCCGGCGCGCTGGTCGCCGCCGAGGCCGGGCTGGTGGTCACCGGCCTGCCCGGCCGGCCGTTCGCCGAGCCGATGGCGGTCGCGGTCCCGGAGACGGTGGCCGGGCCGCTGCTCGCGCTGCTCGACCGCCTCCACCCGTGAGAGGAAGGACCCTCCTGCCCCCCCACCGCTCGCACGCTCGCGGCGGGACCCTGCAGGAGGGCCACTAACAGGCGGCCTCGGCGCTGGCGATCGGGGTGAGCGTGGCCGCGACCTGGTCGGCCGTGGCCAGCCCGGTGAACTGCGGGCCGATCACCAGGTCGACGCGGGCGTCGGCGCGGGTGTCCTGGTAGGCGCCGGCGTCCGGGAGGAACAGCGACAGGTACCGGGCGGCGTCGGTGCCGCGCGCGCCGTGCCGGATCTCGCCCGGGCCGGTCACCTCGCGGTCGGTCGGGTCGTTGGCGACCTCCTCGACGACGAAGCCGCGCGCGGTCAGCTCGCCGGCGACCTCCTGCGCCTTGCCCGCGAGGTCCGAGGCGTTGTAGACGCGCACCGTGACCGTGCTGGGGTCCAGCGACGGCGGCGCCGCCTCGGCGGTCTCGCACGCCGCGGCCTGCGCCGCGTCGCGGACGCCCTCGTCGGAGAAGACCTTCCACCACACCCCGAGCGCGCCCAGGGCCAGCACCAGCAGGAAGACCAGCGGCGGCAGGTAGCGACGGTCCTTGCGGGGACGCACCGGCGGGGTGGCGGTGCTGGTGCTCACGGTCGTCCTCCTCGGCGGCGACCCGGAGGGGTCCGGCGGGCCGCGCCAGGTCGGGTCGCGCGGAGTCTAGGCGGGCCCTCCGGCCTCAGAGGGCACCGTCCTCCAGCGCGGCGCGTCCCAGCTCGACGCACGGGTCGATGCGGTCGGCGTAGCCGGAGGTGTCCTTGCCGGCCATCGCGCCGGCGGCCGAGCGGGCCACGATGCCGGCGACGATCGCGGCGAACTTGAAGAAGGCGAACCCGACGTACCAGTCGAGGTCGGAGAGGTCCACGCCGCTGCGCTGCGCGTAGCGCTCGGCGATCTCGCGGCGGGTGGGGAAGCCGGGCAGCGTCGTCACCGGGCTGAGGACCGGGCGGGTCTCCCCGGCCTCGGGCCAGTAGACGAACAGCATGCCGATGTCGGTGAGCGGGTCGCCGAGGGTCGACATCTCCCAGTCGAGGACGGCGCGGATGACGCCGGGGCGCTCGGGGTCGAGCAGGCAGTTGTCCAGCCGGTAGTCGCCGTGCACGATCCCGCTCCGCTGGGTGGCGGGCACGGTCTCGGCCAGCCGCTCGGCGAGGGCGTCCATCTGCGGGCGGTCGCGGTCGCGCGTGGCGTCCCACTGCTTGGTCCACCGGCGCACCTGCCGGGCGAGGAAGCCCTCGGGCCGGCCGAAGTCGCCCAGGCCCACGGCCTCGGCGTCGACGGCGTGCAGGTCGGCCAGGACGTCGATCAGCCCGTCGCCGATCCGCCGCCGCAGCTCCGGGGTGTCGGCGTAGCCGGCCGGGATCTCGTTCACCACGTGCAGGCCGACGACCCGCTCCATGACGTAGAACGGCGCGCCCAGCACCCCGGTGTCGGTGCACAGGTGCAGCGTCCGCGGCACCGGGACCGACGTCGGCCCGAGCGCGGAGACGACCTTGTGCTCGCGGACCATGTCGTGGGCGGTGGCCAGCACGGCGCCCGTCGGGGGCCGCCGCAGGATCACCGCGTCGTCGGCCGTGCCCCCGGCCGGGGTCACGACGTAGGTGAGGTTGGACATGCCCGCCGCGATCAGTTCGACGGTCACCTCCCGCCAGCGCTCGTCGTTGAGCACGGAGGCGAGATACGGACCGACGACGGCGGGGTCAGCTCCCACGGGACTCGACACGGGCGGCAGGGTAACCTCCGGCACTCCGCCTCCCGACCGCCCGCCCGGGCGGGTCCCGGCGCCCCGGACGGGCCGTCGTCCGTCCTCGTGTGTCCCGCGCGGACAGGCGGGCACAAACCGGGGCCGCACGGCGTTGGGGGGCTGCCGGTCCCGCACTCAGCCGACCCCGTGGTCGGCCGGGAACAGGTCCGGTCCCGTGACCAGCGGCCGCCCCCGGGCGGCCGGCCAGGCCGACGGCGGACCCCGCCGCCGTCGGACGAGGCGGGCGCCCCGCGCGTCCGCGAACTACCCCGGAGGAGGGGCACACCCCATGGCCACCGACTACGACGCCCCGCGCCGCAACGAGGCCGACGAGCTCGGCGAGGACTCCCTCGAGGAGCTCAAGGCCCGTCGGGCGGAGGCCCAGTCGGCCTCGGTCGACGTCGACGAGACCGACTTCAACGAGAGCCTCGAGCTGCCCGGCGCGGACCTGTCCAACGAGGAGCTGACCGTCCGCGTGCTCCCGAAGCAGGAGGACGAGTTCACCTGCTCGCGGTGCTTCCTCGTGCAGCACCGCAGCCGGCTCGCCGCCACCCGCGGCGACCAGATGTACTGCCGCGACTGCGCCGCATAAGCAGCACCGCCGCGATGGCCGGACACGGGGGGAGCAGCCGATGACCGATCCGAGGGAGCGCCTCGGCGCGCCCCGCGACGTCCCGCCGCCCCGGCCCGTGCAGGACGCGGCGCGGCCGGGGCCGGACCGGTCGGGGGACGGTCCGGCCTGGCTGTCCGAGGACACCGGCCTGGGGCGGGCGGCCCGCACGGTCGCCGACGCCGTGACCCGGCTGCTCGGCGGGGGCGCCGACGAGGCGCCCGCCCCCGGGCAGCCGGACACCCGGCGGTCGGCCGCCGGCGTCCTCCGCGACGTCATCACCGCCCTGGGCGCCGCCGCGGCCGGCGCCGCCCGCCGTCCGGGGTCACCCGGCGAGGGCGGGCCGGACGACGACGAGGCGGGCCGGGGACCGATCGGCGTGCTCGGCGAGCTGCTCGCCGCCGCCGCTCCCCGGCTGCCCATCCGCGACGCCGCCCGGCTGCGCGCCGCCTACCCCGGGAGGTCGGACGAGGAGATCGCCGACGCCCTCGTCACCCGCTCGGCGCGGCTCACCGCCGCGGTCGGCGCGGCCACCGGCGGACTCTCCGCGGCCCACTGGTTCATGCCCGGGTCGCTGGTGGCCCTGCCCCTGGAGCTCGGCGCCGAGACCCTGCTCACCGCCGGCGTCGAGGTCGTCCTCCTCGGCGAGCTGCACGAGCTCGCGGGCCGGCCGGCCGGCGGCACCGCCGCCGAGCGCGCCGCCGCCTACCTCTCCAGCTGGACCCAGCAGCGCGCCGTCGAGACCGGCGCGCGGGAGGGGCTGGGCGTCGTCCTCGGCACCGCCGGGTTCCGCGCCCTGCGCCGCCGGCTGTCCCGCCGGATGGCCCGCGGCCTCGGCTCGGCCGCGCCGCTGTTCGTCGGCGCGGCGCTCGGCGGCCGCGGCAACCTCAAGGCCACCGAGACCCTGGCCCGCCGGGTCCGCGCCGACCTGCGCCGCGGTCCGGCCTGAGGTCCCGGCCGGTCCGCCGACCCCGCCCCGGCGCGGTTAGGGTCGCCGTCGTGGCCGACCCCCTCGAGGTCCCCGTCCGGCTGACCGCGGCGGGGGCGACACCCCCGCGCTACGCGCTGCCCGGCGACGCGGGCGCCGACCTCACCGTCACCGAGGACGTGCACCTGGCGCCGTTCGAGCGCGCGCTCGTGGGCACCGGCGTGGCCGTGGCCATCCCCGAGGGCTACGCCGGGTTCGTGCACCCGCGCTCGGGCCTCGCCGCCCGGCACGGCCTGAGCCTGGTCAACGCCCCGGGCACCATCGACGCCGGCTACCGCGGCGAGATCAAGGTGAACCTCGTCAACCTCGACCCGGCCACCCCGCTGACGCTGCGCGCCGGTGACCGGGTCGCCCAGCTGGTGGTGCAGCCGGTCGTCACCGCCCGCTTCGTGCCGGTCGAGACGCTGCCGGAGAGCGTCCGCGGTGAGGGTGGGCACGGGTCCACCGGCGCGGGACAGGAGGCCTGAGATGCCCTTCGGACGACGGCGCAACCGGATCGACCGCAGCCTGCGCGAGCGCGGCGTCCCGCCCGAGCCCCAGCACCGCGAGCGCGACGTCGAGGAGACCACCGGCCCCTACGACGAGGCCGACGCCCCCGACGACGGGGCGCCCCGCGTCGACCTGGGCGCGCTGCGGCTGCCCGCCGTCCCCGGGACCGAGCTGCGGGTGGACCTCAACCAGCAGCAGAAGGTCATCGGCGCGACCCTGCGCTACGGCGACTCGCTGCTGCAGCTGTCGGCCTTCGCCGCGCCCCGCGCCGCCGGCATCTGGGACGACGTCCGCGCCGAGCTCGCCCGCAGCGCCTCCGGGCAGGGCGGGCGGCTGCACGAGACCGAGGGCCCGTTCGGCCCCGAGCTGGCCGGCACCGTCGTGGTGACCCCGCCGGCCCAGCCCGGCGGCCCCCCGCCGAAGCCGGTGCGCCGCGCCGCGCGCTTCCTCGGCGTCGACGGTCCCCGCTGGTTCCTCCGCGGGATGATCAGCGGCCCGGCCGCCGAGTCGCCCGAGGCGGCGGCGGTGCTCGAGGACGTCTTCCGCAAGGTCGTCGTCGTCCGGGGCACCTCGCCGATGCCGGTGCGCGAGCAGCTGCCGCTCACCCTCCCGCCGCAGGCCGCCGCGCAGCTGGCCCGCCAGCAGCAGGCGGGGCAGCAGCCGGGCCGCCCGCCGGCCCCGCCGCGGCCGACCGCGTGACCCCCGCCGTCGTCGCCTACGGCCCGCACCCCGACCAGTTCCTCGAGCTGACCCTGCCGGAGCGGCAGGACCCGGCGCCTGTCGTCGTCGCGCAGGACCCGGCGCCCGTCGTCGTCGTGCTGCACGGCGGGTTCTGGCGGACCGCGTACGGCATCGAGCTGGCCCGACCGCTGGCCGCCGACCTCGCCGCGGCCGGGTACGCCGCCGTCGCCGTGGAGTACCGGCGGGTCGGCAGCGGCGGCGGGTGGCCGGCCACCCTGGAGGACGTCGCCGCGGCGCTCGACGCGCTCCCGGACCTCGCGGACGCCGGCCGGCTGGACCTCGGCTCGCTCACCGTCGTCGGGCACTCCGCCGGCGGGCACCTGGCCGCGTGGGCCGCCGGGCGGGGGCGGCTGCCGGCCGGCGTGCCCGGCGCCGCACCGCGGGTGCGGGTGACCGCGGCGGTCCTGCAGGCCGGCGTCGTGGACCTGGGCCGGGCGGCGGAGCAGCGCCTGGGCCGCAGCGCCGTCCAGGAGTTCCTCGGCGGGGAGCCGGGGGAGGTGCCCGGCCGCTACGCGGTCGCCGACCCGGTCGGGCTGCTGCCCACCGGCGCCGACGTGCTGTGCGTGCACGGCACCGACGACGACGTCGTGCCGCCCGAGCAGTCCCAGCGGTACGCGGCGGCGGCCGCGGACGCCGGCGACCGGGTGACGGTGCGCACCGTCCCGGGCGGTCACCGGGTGCCCATCGACCCGGCGGGGGAGGCCTGGGCGGTGGTCCGCGCGTGGCTGGGGGAACGCGCCGCCGGCCGGGTGCGCAGCACTACCCTGGAACCGTGACACAGACCCGTCCCGGCGGCTGGCTCGCACGCACCCTGCAGCGGCTGACCGCCGACGACTCCACCATCGACGCGCAGGAGCTGCGCGAGGAGTCCGACCGCGCCGGCTGCGAGCCGGTGAGCGCCTGCCGCAAGGGGGCGGTGGTGACCGTGACCGGCCGGCTCAAGTCGGTCGTCTACACCCCGCGCGAGACGGTCCCCACCCTGGAGGCGGAGCTGTTCGACGGCTCCGGCTCGGTCACCCTGGTCTGGCTGGGCCGCCGGCGCATCCCGGGCATCGAGCCCGGCCGGACGCTGACCGCCCGCGGCCGGTTCGCCAACTTCGACGGCCGCAAGGTCATCTACAACCCCTGGTACGAGCTGAGCGCGGGGTGATCCCGGCGGCCGACGACGACGGCCGGCGCGATCCCGGGGGAGCAGCACCGCACCAGGAGCCCACGCACGCGGACGGCACCACGACCGAGGACACGGGCCGAGGGGTCACCTTCGACCGGCACATGGTGCTGGAGCAGCTCGGCGGCTGGCGCGGCATGGTCGACGCGACCCTGCCTACGCTGGCCTTCATCGTCGCCAACGCGATCGGCGACCTGCGCACCGGGATCTGGGCCGCGATCGGCGCCGCCGTCCTGATCCTGCTCGTCCGGCTGGTCCGCCGGGAGAGCGTGCAGCAGGCGTTCAGCGGCCTGTTCGGCGTCGCGGTGGCGGTCGCCATCGCCGCCGCCTCGGGGCAGGCGCGCAACTACTTCGTGCCGGGCATCATCCGCAACGCCGTCATCGGCGTCGTGCTGCTGGGCTCGGTGCCGCTGCGCCGGCCGCTGGTCGGCGTGGTGGCCGAGTGGCTCGCGCCGAGCCACCTGGGGTCGATGGCCGCACACTCGATGCCCGGCCTGCGCCGCCGCGTCGACAGCGCCCGCGCCCGGCTGCACCACCAGCCGCCCCCGCCCCCGCCCCCGCCGGAGCCGGCGCCCGCGCCGTCGGGGCGCCCGGTGGACCCGGAGCCCGAGCGGCACTGGCGCGACGACCCGCGGATGGTTCGCGCCTACGGCTGGCTGACCGTCGTCTGGGCGCTGACGTTCCTGCTGCGCGTCGCCGTGCAGACGCCGCTCTACCTCGCCGACGAGGAGGACCTGCTCGGCGTCGCCTCGCTCGTCCTCGGCCTGCCGGTGACCGCCGCCGCCCTCGCGCTCACCCTCTGGGTCGTCACCCGCCTGCACCGCCACCGCGTGGAGACGGTGGAAGGACCTCGTCCTCCCCACCCTTCGCAGGCTCGGGGCGGGCCCCGGGACGAGGCCGGTTAGAGGGCGGTCGGCGAGAGGACCTGCTGCAGCTGCTCCTCGACGTCGGCGTGCGTGACGAACAGCAGCTCGTCGCCCACCTCGAGCGGCTCGTCGGGGGTGGGCGTGATGACCCGGTCGCCGCGCAGCATCGCCGTCAGCACCGTCTCCCGCGGCAGCGGCACCTCGCGCAGCGGCCGGCCGGCCCACGGGGTGTTCTCGGCGAGGGTGATCTCGACCAGGTTGGCCGCGCCCTTGCGGAAGCTCATCAGCCGGACGACGTCGCCGACGGTCACCGCCTCCTCGACCAGCGCGGCGAGCACCCGCGGGGTGGAGACGGCGACGTCGACGCCCCACGCCTCGGTGTAGAGCCACTCGTTGCGCGGGTCCTTGACCCGGGCGACGACGCGGTTGACCGCGAACTCGGTCTTGGCCAGCAGCGAGACGACGAGGTTGGCCTTGTCGTCGCCGGTGGCCGCGACGACGACGTCGCAGGTGGCGAGCTGGGCCTCCTCGAGGGAGGAGACCTCGCAGGCGTCGGCCTGCACCCACTCCGCGCCCGGCACCGCGCGGGTGCGGACCTTGCGGCCGTCCTTCTCGATGAGCATCACGGTGTGCCCGTTGTTGAGCAGCTCCCCGGCGATGGAGCGGCCGACCGCCCCGGCGCCCACGATGGCCACGCGCATCAGGCCCTGCTCCCCTCGGGGTGCTCGACCGTCTGGTGCACGCGGTCGGAGATCTCGTCGGTGGCCGCGACGACGAGCTGGTCGCCGTCCTGCAGCACGGTGGAGGGGGTGGGCAGCTGCGCCTCCCCGAAGCGGACCAGCCAGGCGGCCCGGGCGCCGGAGGCGGCCTCGAGCTCGGAGAGCTTGCGGCCCACCCAGCCGTCGGTGACGGTCACCCGCATCAGCAGCACCCGGCCGGTGGGCTCCCGCCAGATCTCGCTGACCTTCACCGACAGCAGCTCCCGCAGCAGCCGGTTCACCGTCCACGGCACGGTCGCGACGCTCGGGATGCCCATCCGCTCGAACACCTCGGCGCGCTTGGAGTCGTAGATCCGGGCAACCACGTGCTGGACGCCGAAGGTCTCCCGCGCCACGCGCGCGCTGATGATGTTCGAGTTGTCGCCGCTGCTGACCGCGGCGAACGCGCCGGCGGAGTCGATGCCGGCGTCGAGCAGCACCTGCCGGTCGAAGCCCAGGCCGGTCACCTGCCGGCCGGTGAACTCGGGCCCCAGCCGGCGGAAGGCCTCCGGGTCCTGGTCGATCACCGCGACGCTGTGGCCGATCTGCTCCAGCCGCCGCGCGATGGCCGAGCCGACACGGCCGCAGCCCATGACGACCACGTGCACGTGTCGCTCCCGCATGCCTCGCACGGGCGCCGTCCGCCCGCGGTCCAGGGCGCGAAGCTACACCCGTCCGCGGGCGGTCCGGGGGTGCGCCCGGATCACGTGCCCCCTCCGGGCGGGGCGCCCGGCGCGGGGCGGCACCGGGTGCCCCCGCGTCCGTACCATCGCCGCCGTGCCCAAGCTGTCCGACCTCGGACAACTCCCCAAACGGCTCGTCGTGGGCCGGCCGGTCCGCAGCGACCGCGCAGGGGAGTCCCTGCTCCCGAAGTCCCTGGCCCTGCCGATCTTCGCCAGCGACCCGCTCTCCTCCGTGGCCTACGCCACCCAGGAGATCCTCATCGTCCTGACGCTGGCCGGCACCGCGTTCCTGTTCCTCGCGCCGTGGCTGGCCGTCGTCGTCGTGCTGCTGCTGGCGACCGTCGTGCTGTCCTACCGCCAGGTGGTGCACGCCTACCCCTCGGGCGGCGGCGACTACGAGGTCGCGATGAAGAACCACGGCCAGTTCGCCGGGCTCACCGTCGCCAGCGCGCTGCTGGTCGACTACGTGCTCACCGTGGCCGTGTCCGTGTCGGCGGGCACCGACAACATCATCTCGGCGTTCCCCGCGCTCAACGAGCACCGCGTGCTCATCGCCGTCGGGCTGGTGGCGCTGCTGGCGGCGACCAACCTGCGCGGGGTGCGGGAGTCGGGCAAGACGTTCGCCGTCCCGACGTACCTGTTCGTCGCCGGGATCATGGTCATGATCGTCACCGGGCTGATCCGCGACTTCTTCACCGACTCCCCGGTCATCGCCGAGAGCGCCGGCTGGTCGGTCGTGCCCGAGGCGGGCTACGACGACCTGGGCGGCGTCGCGCTGGTGTTCTTCGCGCTGCGCGCCTTCGCCTCCGGGTGCACCGCGCTGACCGGGGTCGAGGCCATCGCCAACGGCGTCCCCGCGTTCCGCCCGCCGAAGTCGAAGAACGCCGCGACGACGCTGGCGCTCATGGGCGGGATCGCCGCGACGATGTTCGCCGGCGTCACGGCGCTCGCCCTCTTCGGCGACGTCCGCTACGCCGAGAACACCTGCGACCTCGTCGGCTTCCCGGGCGACTGCGAGACCGACCCCCAGCGCACGGTCATCGCCCAGCTCGCCGCGGCCACCTTCGGCGGCGACCAGTCGGTCGGCTTCTTCTACATCCAGGCGGCCACCGCGCTGGTCCTCATCCTCGCCGCCAACACCGCCTTCAACGGGTTCCCGCTGCTGGGCTCGGTGCTCGCGCAGGACCGGTTCCTGCCCCGCCAGCTGCACACCCGCGGCGACAAGCTGGTCTACAGCAACGGCATCCTGCTGCTGGCCGGCTTCGCGGCGCTGCTCATCCTGGCGTTCGACGCCGACCCGAACCGGCTGATCCAGATGTACATCGTCGGGGTCTTCACCAGCTTCTCGATCGGCCAGTGGGGCATGGTCCGGCACTGGAACCGGGAGATCCGGCTGTCGAACGACGCGGCCGAGAAGCGGCGGATGCGCCGCTCGCAGGTGATCAACACCATCGGCGGCAGCCTGACCACCGTCGTGCTGCTGATCATCGTGATCACGAAGTTCACCCGCGGCGCCTACCTGGTCATCCTCGTGATGCCGGTGCTGTTCGTGCTCATGAAGGCGATCAACCGGCACTACTCGCACGTGGCCGAGCAGCTGGTGCCCGACACCGACGCCCGCCTGCTGCCCAGCAAGGTGCACGCGATCGTGCTGGTGTCCAAGGTGCACAAGCCGACGCTGCGGGCGCTGGCCTTCGCCCGCGCCACCCGGCCCGACGTGCTGACCGCGCTGACGGTCAACGTGGACCCGGGCGACACCCGCTCGCTGCAGGCGGACTGGGAGCGCTACGACGTCCCGGTCCCGCTGACGGTGCTGGAGTCGCCGTACCGGGAGATCACCCGGCCGGTCGTCGACTACGTCAAGGGCATCCGGCGGGACAGCCCGCGGGAGCTGGTCATCGTGTTCGTGCCGCAGTACGTCGTCGGCCACTGGTGGGAGAACGTTCTGCACAACCAGAGCGCGCTGCGGCTGCGCGCCCGGCTGCAGTTCCAGCCCGGCGTCATGATCACCACGGTGCCGTGGCAGCTGGAGAGCTCCATCGGCCGCGGCGACGAGGACGACCGGCGTGCCGGCCCCATGCCCGGCGACCTGCGCCGCGGCCTCACCGACGACCAGGTCGAGGCCACCCCCTATGGCTGACCGGCGGCGCCGTCCGGCGGCCCGCTCGGCGCGGCCGCCCCGGCCCGACCGGGGGGCGGGGTGGACCGGCCGGGAGTTCGAGGTGACCGTCGGCCCGGTGGCGCACGGCGGGCACTGCGTGGCCCGGCACGAGGGCCGGGTGGTGTTCGTCCGGCACGCGCTGCCCGGGGAGCGGGTGGTCGTCCGGGTCACCGAGGACCGCCAGCCCGGCTACTGCCGCGCCGACGCCGTCGAGGTGCTCGAGGCGGCGCCCGACCGGGTGGAGCGGCCCTGCCCGCACAGCGGCCCGGGGCGCTGCGGCGGCTGCGACTGGCAGCACGTCTCCTGGGAGGGGCAGCGGCGGCTCAAGGCCGACGTCGTCCGGGAGCAGCTCACCCGGCTCGGCGGGGTGGACGCCGCCGACCCGGTGCTGGCCGGTCTCGCCGTCGAGGCGCTGCCCGGCGGGCCGCTGCGCTGGCGGTCGCGGGCGCGGTTCGCGGTCGGCCGGGACGGGGTGCCCGGGCTGCGCCGGCACCGCTCGCACGACGTGCACGTCCTCGACGACTGCCCGATCACCGTGGAGCCCGCCGCGCGGGCGGTGCTGGCGCGGCGCTGGCCCGGCGCCGGTGCGGTGGACGTCGCCGTCGACTCCGCGGGCACGGTGACCACCACGCGGCTGGACCGCCGCGGCGTGCCGACGTCGACCCGCGTGCTGCGGGCCGGCGACGACGTCCCCGCCGAGCCGGCCGGGCGGGCCGGGCGCCACGCCGCCGGGCGGGACTGGGAGGTCGAGGGCACCGGTTTCTGGCAGGTGCACGAGTCGGCCGCCGACGCGCTCGTGGGCGCGGTGTCCGCGCTGGCCGGCGTGCGGCCGGGGGAGACCGTGCTCGACCTGTACGCCGGCGCCGGTCTGTTCGGCGGCGCGCTGGCGCCCGGGGTGGGGGAGTCCGGCCGGGTGGTGTGCGTGGAGGCCGACGCCGCCGCGTGCGCCGCCGCGGAGGTCAACCTGGGGGACCTGCCGCAGGCCGAGGTGTGGCAGGGCGAGGTGGACGCCGAGGGGCTGACCGGGCTGCTGGAGGAGCTCGGCGGCGCGCCCGACGTCGTGGTGCTCGACCCGCCGCGCGCCGGGGCGGGCGCCGCGGTGAGCCGGGTGCTGGCCGGCACCGGGGCGCGCGCCGTCGTCTACGTCGCCTGCGACCCGGCGTCGCTGGGCCGCGACGTCGCCGCCTTCACCGGCGCCGGGTACCGCCTGGCCGCCCTGCGCGCCTTCGACGCCTTCCCGATGACGGCGCACGTGGAGTGCGTCGCCCTGCTGGTGCCCACCGCCTGACCGGCTGACCGGGCACCCGGTCCGGGGCCTTCGTTACGGTGCTCTCCGTGACCACCTGGGAGTACGCCTCGGTCATCACGGCCAACGACACCGAGTCGCAGCGCGCGGGGGTGAGCGTCAAGCTGCCCGGCGGCTCGCTGGAGCGGCAGCAGGGGGACACCAGCTCGGTGCTCAACCGGCTCGGTGGCGAGGGCTGGGAGCTGGTCAGCTACCACTCGAGCGGCGCGGGCACCTGGGGCTTCGAGCAGTTCTGGCTCAAGCGCCAGAGGGACTGAGCGCGCCCTCCTCGAGTCGATCACCGGCTGCGTGCACGCGACCCGCGCCGACACTCCGGTGCGGGCGGCACGCAGCCGATGATCGACGGAGGGGGCCACCCAGGTACACCGGTCGCGCCGGCGTCGGTGATCACGACCGGGTGACGACGGCGCGCCTGCGGTCGAACACGTGTTCGACCTGCGGCAGGATGCCGGACGTGGCTGCGAGCGTGCCTCCGGGCTGGCCGGAGCAGGTGCGGCCCCCGGGCGCCCCCGACTGGGAGCACACCGCGGTGGCCTGGCTGTTCGACCTCGTCCCGCCCGACTACCGCGCCCACGAGGTGCTGCGCCGCTACCCGCTGCTGCTCGCCCGGTTCGCCGGCGACCACGTCGCGGCCGGCCTCGAGGCGGCGCGGGCGGGCTGGCGCACGGTCCGCGTCGAGCTGGCCGACCACCTGCCGCCGGACGCCATCGAGGCCGCCGTCACCGCCTACGAGCGGGAGGGCGCGCGGCTGGCCGCGGCGGCGCGCGGCGTCGAGGTGGTCGCCGGGGCGCTGCGCGGCGAGGTCTGGGTCCCCCGCCTGTAGTAGTGGCACCCGGGGGCCCGGTCGTCGTCCGCGGGCCCCCGGGGCCCTAGCCGGTCAGCCGGTCGGCCTCCCGGAGTGCGACCGCCAGCGCGCCGAGCACCTCCGCGCGGGCCCCGAGCGAGCCGGGGACCACGGTCAGCTGCTCGGCCGCGGCGGGGATGGCGGACTGCTCGAGCGCCCGCCGCAGCGGGTCGACGAGCAGGTCGCCGGCGGTGCCCAGCTCGCCGCCGACGACGATGCGGTCGGGGTTGAGCACGTTGACCAGGCCGCCGAGGACGAAGCCGACCGAGGCCCCGGCGTCGGCGATCAGCCGCCGGCAGGCCTGGTCGCCCTCCTGGGCGCCGGCCACCAGCGACCGCAGGTCGGTGTGGTGCGGGGCGGCGGTCCGGATGGCCCGCAGCAGGGCGGTGCCGCCGGCGGTGAGCTCCAGGCAGCCGCGGTTGCCGCAGCGGCACAGCGGGCCGGCCGGGTCCAGGCTCACGTGGCCCATCTCGCCGGCGGTGCCGGAGACGCCGCGCAGCAGGTCGCCGTCGATGACCAGCGCCCCGCCGACGCCGGTGGCCATCTTCAGGTAGAGGGTGGCGCGCGAGCCGCGGCCGGCGCCCCAGCGGACCTCGGCGACGGCGCCCAGGTTCGCGTCGTTCTCCACGATCACCGGGACGCCGAGCCGCTCCTGGAGTGCCGGCGCCGGCGTCCGGCCCGACCAGGTCGGCAGGATGTTGGACCGCGCCACGGTGCCGCGCGCGCTCGCCGCCCGGCCGACCACCGGCGTCGGCAGGCCGACCACCGCGCCGACGACGTCCTCGGTGCAGGCGCCGGCCCGCCGCAGCTCGGCCCGCACCTGCCCGGCCACGGTGTCGAGGACCGCGTCGGAGTCCAGGTCGGCGACCGGCAGCGTGGTCGTCTCCTCGCCGACGATCTCGTGCGAGAGGTCGGCCACCGCGACCCGGACGTGGGTGCGCCCGATGTCGACCCCGACGACGACGCCGGCCCGGCGGGTCAGGTGCACCAGCCGCGCGGGCCGGCCGCCGGTCTCGACCGCGCCCGCGTCGTCGCCGGGTGCCACCAGCCCGCGGTCGACGAGGTCGGCCACGTAGCCGGACACCGTGGCGCGGGACAGCCCGGTCCGCTCCACCAGCTGCGCCCGCGTCGAGGGCCCGCTCATCCGCAGCGCCTCGACCAGCCGCCGCGAGGGGCCCGAGAGGTCGGGCAGCCACGGGCGGGGGTCCATGGCGGGCATCGTCCGAGCGCGTCCGTGTTCTGTCAATCACCGACGGAAGGGAGGGGCAACGGTCGGGTGGGCGGGCTGCGGGGCGTCGGGAGTGACGGAACCGTCCCGTCTCGGCCCCGGCTCGGCAGGAGGTCCGCGCCGCCGCGCGACTACAGTGGGTCGGCGGCCGTCGGAGGGCCGTGCCCCGCCGCCGACAGAGAGGACACCTCCTCCCCGTGTCGCTCCTGCGCTCGCTCCGCGACCCCGCAGACCTCCGGGCCCTGCCCCCCGAGCAGCTGCCCGCGCTGGCCGCGGAGATCCGTGACGCACTGGTCACCAGCGTCGCCCGCACCGGCGGGCACCTCGGGCCGAACCTCGGCGCCGTCGAGCTCACCATCGCGCTGCACCGGGTCTTCGAGTCCCCGCACGAGCCGATCGTCTTCGACACCGGCCACCAGGCCTACGTGCACAAGATGCTCACCGGCCGGATCGAGGGCTTCGACCGGCTGCGCCAGCGCGGCGGGCTGTCGGGCTACCCGAGCCGCACCGAGAGCGAGCACGACTGGGTCGAGAACAGCCACGCCTCGACCGCGCTGTCCTACGCGGACGGGCTGGCCAAGGCCTTCGCCGTCCGCGGGGACCAGCGCCCCGTCGTCGCCGTCGTCGGCGACGGCGCGCTGACCGGCGGCATGGCCTGGGAGGCGCTGAACAACATCGCCGCCGCCCAGGACCGGCCGGTGGTGATCGTCGTCAACGACAACGGCCGCTCCTACTCGCCGACCATCGGCGGCGTCGCGGACGCGCTGGCGACGCTGCGGCTGCGGCCCGGCTACGAGCAGGCGCTGCTGGCCATCCGTCAGGCGCTGCACAAGGCCCCGGTCGTCGGGTCGGCGCTCTACGACGCGCTGCACGGCCTGAAGAAGGGCGTCAAGGACGTCCTGGCGCCGCAGGGGATGTTCGAGGACCTCGGCCTCAAGTACGTCGGCCCGGTCGACGGCCACGACGTCGAGGTGCTGGAGTCCGCGCTGCGCCGGGCGCGGTCGTTCGGCCGCCCGGTGATCGTGCACGCGGTCACCACCAAGGGCTTCGGCTACCCGCCGGCCGAGACCGACCAGATCGACGCCTGGCACGCCACCGGCGTCTTCGACCCCGACAGCGGCACCAGCCCCGCGGTCGCGCGCGACTGGACGACGGCGTTCTCCGACGAGCTGGTGCGCATCGGCGCCGAGCGGGCCGACGTCGTCGCCGTCACCGCGGCGATGCTGCACCCGACCGGCCTGGCCGCCTTCGCCGAGCGCTACCCCGAGCGGACCTACGACGTCGGCATCGCCGAGCAGCACGCGCTCACCAGCGCGGCCGGCATGGCGATGGGCGGGCTGCACCCGGTCGTCGCGGTCTACTCGACCTTCCTCAACCGGGCCTTCGACCAGCTGCTCATGGACGTCGCGCTGCACCGCCAGCCGGTCACCGTCGTCCTCGACCGCGCCGGGGTCACCGGCACCGACGGCGCCTCGCACAACGGCATGTGGGACATGTCGATCTGCTCGGTCGTGCCGGGGCTGCACCTGGCCGCGCCGCGCGACGAGCCGACCCTGCGCGAGGCGCTGCGCGAGGCGGTCGCCGTCACCGACGCGCCGAGCGTCGTCCGCTTCCCCAAGGGCCCGCCGCCGCTGGACATCCCGGCGCTGGAGCGGCGCGGCCCGGTCGACGTGCTGCGGCGCGGCGAGCGCGAGGAGGTGCTGCTGGTCGCCGTCGGCGCGATGGTGCCGATGTGCCTGGCCGCCGCCGAGCGGGCCGCCGACCACGGCATCGAGGTGACCGTCGTCGACCCGCGCTGGGTGCTGCCGGTCTCCGACGCGCTCGTCGAGATGGCCGCCGCGCACCGGCTGGTCGTCACCGTGGAGGACGGCGGCCGGGCCGGCGGCGTCGGGACGACGCTCTCTCAGGCGCTGCAGGACCGCCAGCACGACGTCCCGGTGCGCGCGCTGGGCCTGCCGCAGGCGTTCCTCGAGCACGGCAGCCGCGGCCAGGTGCTGGCCGACTGCGGCCTGACCGAGCAGGACGTCGCCCGCCGGATCACCGAGTGGACCGCGGTGCTCACCGAGCGGGCCGAGCAGCAGCCGGCCGCCGAGCCCGTGGACGGCGCCCAGCAGTAGTCGAAGGACCCCGTCCCCCTCACCCCTCGCACGCTCGGGGCGAGCCTCCGGACGGGGCCGTTCCAGGGCTGCAGGAGGGCCGACATGCCAGGGAACGGAGTGCTCGTGCAGGTCATCGCGGAGATCCAGGTCGCGCCCACGCCGGCCGGGACGCCGGAGGACCCGCACGCCTTCGTCGAGGCCGCCGTCCGGGTGATCCGCGCTTCCGGGCTGCGGCACGAGGTCGGCGCCCTCGGCACGACGCTCGAGGGCGACGCCGACGCGGTGTGGGCCACCCTGCGGGCGGCGCACGAGGCGATGCTGGCCGCGGGCGCCACCAGCGGCATCTCGCACGTGAAGGTCGCCTCGGTCGACCGGACGATGGAGTCGCTCACCCGCAAGTTCCGCTGAGACGGCGAACGGCCCGGGCCCCTTGCGGGGACCCGGGCCGTCGTCGTCCGGTGTGCACTTCCGCGGAAGTGCACGGGATCAGGCGGGGAGGCCGGCCACGCCCCTCGGCAGGAACCGCGAGCCGGTGACCGCCTCGGAGACGCCGGTGCGGTCGAGGTAGGCGGAGATGCCGCCCAGCCAGAACGGCCAGCCGGCGCCCAGCACCATGCACAGGTCGATGTCCTGCACGGCCTGGACGACGCCCTCGTCGAGCATCAGCCGGATCTCCTGGGCCAGTGCCCGCACCGCGCGGTCGCGGACCTCGTCCTCGGTCAGCGGGGAGTCGCCCTCGTCGATGCCGGCGAGGTCGGGGTCGACGACGCCGGGCTCGGAGTAGACGCTGGTCTTGCCCAGCTCGACCATCTTCCGCAGCCCCTCGCCGACGGCGAACCGGTCGGGGAAGGCCTCGTGCATCCGCTCGGCCACGTGCAGCGCGACCGGCGGGCCGACCAGCGTGAGCAGCTCGAACGGCGACATGGGCAGGCCCAGCGGGTCCAGCGCCCGGTCGGCGACGGCCACCGGCGTCCCCTGCTCGACGGCCGAGGTGACCTCGCCGAGGAAGCGGGTGAGCAGCCGGTTGACGACGAACGCCGGGGCGTCGGCGACCAGCACGCAGGACTTCTTCAGCGCCTTGCCGACGGCGAAGGCGGTGGCCAGCGCGGCGTCGTCGGTCTGCTCGGCGCGCACGACCTCCAGCAGCGGCAGGACCGCCACCGGGTTGAAGAAGTGCAGGCCCACGACCCGCTCGGGGTGCTCGAGCTTGGAGGCCATCTCGGTCACCGACAGCGCCGAGGTGTTGGTGGCCAGCACGCACTCGGGGGAGACCACGGCCTCCACCTCGGCGAACACCTGCTGCTTGACCGACATCTCCTCGAACACGGCCTCGATGACCAGGTCGGCGTCGGCGAAGACGGCCTTGTCCAGCGCCCCGGTGACCAGGCCCTTGAGCCGGTTCAGCTTGTCCGCCGAGAGCCGGCCGCGGCC
The DNA here is from genome assembly GCF_054050455.1 of Geodermatophilus sp. SYSU D00684. Classification (NCBI taxonomy): domain Bacteria; kingdom Bacillati; phylum Actinomycetota; class Actinomycetes; order Geodermatophilales; family Geodermatophilaceae; genus Geodermatophilus; species Geodermatophilus sp. SYSU D00684. The sequence continues at coordinate 76,130 of NZ_JBJGZI010000014.1, forward strand.
GGCGAGCTTGTCCAGCTCCCCGTGCACGTAGCCGACGCCCTTGTCCACGCGCGCCTGGTCGACGTCGGTGAGGACGACGGGCACCTCGAGCCGGCGCACGAACAGCAGCGCCAGCTGCGAGGCCATGAGCCCGGCGCCGACGACGCCGACCTTGGTGACCTTCCGCGCCAGCGACCTGTCCGGCGCGCCGGCCGGCCGCTTGGCCCGCTTGTTCACCAGGTCGAACGCGTAGAGCGAGGCGCGGAGCTCGTCGCTCATCAGCAGGTCGGTGAGCGCCTGGTCCTCGGCGGCGGTGCCGGCGGTGAACGCCTCGCCGTCGACGCCGTCGCGGGCCAGGTCGAGCAGCTCGACGGCGCGCAGCGCGCCGGGGGAGGCGTTGCGCGTGCGGGCGGCGACGATGCCGCGGGCCCGCTCGATCGCGGCGTCCCAGCCCGACCGGTCGGCCTCGGGGCGGGGAACCGTGACGTCCCCGGTGAGGACGGCGGCGGCCCACTCCAGCGACCGCTCGAGGAAGTCGGCGGGCTCGAACAGCGCGTCCGCGATCCCCAGCTTCGCGGCCCGCGGGCCGGAGGTGACCTTGTTCTGCGCCAGCGCGTTCTCGACGATCACGGTGACCGCTAGGTCGATCCCGATCAGGTCCGGCAGCAGCTGCGTGCCGCCCCAGCCGGGCACCAGCCCGAGGAAGACCTCGGGGAAGGCGACGACGGCGGTGCTGGCGATCGTCCGGTAGGTGCAGTGCAGCGCCAGCTCCAGGCCGCCGCCGAGCGCCGCGCCGTTGACGAACGCGAACGTGGGGACGCCGGCGTCCTTGAGCCGCCGGAACACCCGGTGGCCGGTCGCGGCGATCTCGCGGGCGGCCTCGGCGGAGGTCACGGCCGGGACGCCGGAGAGGTCCGCGCCGACGGCGAAGACGAACGGCTTGCCCGTGACGGCGATGGCCGCCGGCGCCGGGGTGTGCGCCGCGATCTCGTCGAGCGCGGCGTCCAGCGAGGCGAGCCCGCCGGGGCCGAAGGTGGACGGGCGGGTGTGGTCGTGCCCGTTGTCCAGCGTGATCAGCGCGATCTCCCCGGCCAGGCCGGGCACCCGCAGGTACCGCACCTTGGCGGCGGTGACGACCTCGTTCTCGAAGACGGCGGTCACTTGCACTCCTCGCTGGCGCTCGTCGGCTGCGTGACCGCAGGTGCTGTGCTCATCGGTTCGCTCGCGAGCTCGCTCACGCGGCCGCACCCTCCCAGTTGGTGTTCTCCCAGATGACGGTGGCGCCCATGCCCAGGCCCACGCACATGGCGGTCAGGCCGTAGCGGACGTCGGGGCGCTCGGCGAACTGCCGCGACAGCTGGGTCATCAGGCGGACGCCGGAGGAGGCCAGCGGGTGGCCGACGGCGATGGCGCCGCCCCAGGGGTTGACCCGCTCGTCGTCGTCGGCGATGCCGAAGTGGTCGAGGAAGGCCAGCACCTGGACGGCGAAGGCCTCGTTCAGCTCGAACAGGCCGATGTCGTCGATGGTCAGGCCGGTGCGGGCGAGGGCGCGCTCGGTCGAGGGGACCGGGCCGACGCCCATGACCTCGGGCTCGACGCCCGCGAAGCCGTAGCCGACCAGCCGCATGCCGGCGGTCAGGCCCAGCTCCTGCGCGACCTCCTCGGCGGCGAGGATGCAGCCGGTGGCGCCGTCGTTGAGGCCCGCGGCGTTGCCGGCGGTCACGTGCCCGTGCGGGCGGAACGGCGTCTTGAGCGTGCCCAGGCCCTCGAGGGTGGTGTTCGGCCGCGGCGGCTCGTCGGCGGTGGCCAGGCCCCAGCCGTGCTCGGCCGAGCGGGTGGCGACGGGCACCAGCTCGGGGCCGATCTGCCCGTTGGCGACGGCCTTGGCGTACTTCTGCTGGCTGGCCAGCGCGAACGCGTCGGCGCGCTCCTTGGTCAGGTGCGGGAAGCGGTCGTGCAGGTTCTCCGCGGTGGAGCCCATGACCAGCGCCGAACCGTCGACGAGCTTCTCGCTGAAGAACCGCGGGTTGGGGTCGGCCCCCTCGCCCATCGGGTGGCGGCCCATGTGCTCGACCCCGCCGGCGATGGCGACGTCGTAGGCCCCGAAGGCGATGCCGCTCGCGGTGGTGGTGACGGCGGTCATCGCGCCGGCGCACATGCGGTCGATCGCGTAGCCGGGCACCGACTTCGGCAGCCCGGCGAGCAGCGCGGCGGTGCGGCCGATGGTCAGGCCCTGGTCACCGATCTGGGTGGTGGCGGCGATGGCCACCTCGTCGACCCGGTCGGCCGGCAGCGCCGGGTTGCGGCGCAGCAGCTCGCGGATCACGCGCACGACCAGGTCGTCGGCGCGCGTCTCCGCGTAGATGCCCTTCGGGCCGGCCTTGCCGAAGGGGGTGCGTACGCCGTCGACGAAGACGACCTCACGCAGCGAGCGGGACATGGGACCTCCGCAGCAGGGGGAGCCGGCCCGGGCACGGGGACGGCGCAGGTGAAGTTACCCGTCGGTAACAGCGGCTCCAAGCACGACCCGACCCGGGCGGGGCACCCGGGCCCGCGTCACCTCACCCGGACGGAGGTCACGGTCCGGCAACGCCACCGACCCGGGCTTGCAACCCGTGTGACCAGGGGCGCATATTGGCCGCCGCACTTCTGCAGATTCCCGACGGAACGGTGGACCCATCCATGGCGCGACGGCGCACCACGATGACGGCCCTGGCGGCCGCCCTGGTCTTCAGCCTCGCTGCGTGTGGCAGCGACAGCGGCGGCGACAGCGGCGGCGGCGGCGGTGGCGGCGAGGCCGCCGGCAAGGTCGGCGTGATCCTCCCCGACACCGAGTCCTCGGTGCGGTGGGAGAACTTCGACCGCCCCTACCTCGAGGCGGCCTTCGAGGAGGCCGGTGTCGAGTACGACATCCAGAACGCCGAGGGCGACGCCCAGCGGCAGGCGACCATCGCCGAGCAGATGATCACCGAGGGCGCGACCGTCCTCGCGATCGTCAACCTCGACTCGGCCTCCGGTGCGCAGATCCAGGAGCAGGCCGCCCAGGAGGGCGTCCAGACGATCGACTACGACCGGCTCACCCTCGGTGGCTCGGCCGAGTACTACGTCTCCTTCGACAACACCGAGGTCGGCCGGCTGCAGGGCCAGGGCCTGCAGCAGTGCCTCGAGGCCAACGGCGTCACCCAGGGCAACATCGCGTTCCTCAACGGCTCGCCGGACGACAACAACGCGACGCTGTTCTCCTCGGGCGCGCACGAGGTCCTCGACCCGCTGACCCAGTACACCCAGGTCGCCGAGCAGGCCGTGCCGGAGTGGGACAACCAGCAGGCCGCGACGATCTTCGAGCAGATGTACACCCAGGCCAACGGCAACATCCAGGGTGTGCTGGCCGCCAACGACGGCCTCGCCAACTCGGTCATCCAGATCCTCGGCCGCAACAACGCCGCCGGGGCGAACAACGTGACCGGCCAGGACGCCACCGTCGAGGGCCTGCAGAACATCCTCAACGGTGACCAGTGCATGACGGTCTACAAGTCGGTCCGCGACGAGGCGAACGCGCTGGCCGAGCTGGCCGTCTCGCTGATCAACGGCGAGGAGGGCGAGACCACCGGCACCGTCGAGGACACCGAGGGCGGCCGCGACGTCCCGTCGGTCCTGCTCACCCCGCAGGCGATCTTCCGCGACAACGTCAAGGACGTCGTGGACGACGAGTTCGTGACCGCCGAGGAGCTGTGCACGGGCGACTTCGCCGCCGCGTGCCAGGAGCTCGGGATCTCCTAGTGGTCTCCAGCCGCCGGGGCGCCCATCATGGACGCCCCGGCGGCTGCTGCCGTAGCCCCACCAGCTCGACCGAGAGGCCCGGTGTGTCCGCTCCCACCGACCGTCCCCAGGACGGCACCCCCACCCTGGAACTCCGCGGCGTCAACAAGAGCTTCGGCGCCATCCAGGTCCTGCACGACGTGCACATGAAGGTCTACCCCGGCCAGGTCACCGCGCTCGTCGGCGACAACGGGGCGGGCAAGAGCACCCTCATCAAGTCCATCGCCGGCATCCACCCCATCGACTCCGGCGAGATCGTCTTCGAGGGCCGGCCGGTCACGATCGGCGGCCCGCGTGACTCCGCCGCCCTCGGCATCGAGGTCGTCTACCAGGACCTCGCCCTGGCCGACAACCTCGACGTCGTCCAGAACATGTTCCTCGGGCGCGAGCGCAAGAGCGGCATCCTCCTCGACGAGACGTCCATGGAGGTGGCCGCCCGGGAGACGCTCGCCAAGCTCTCCGTCCGGACCCTGAAGTCCGTGCGCCAGCTGGTGGCCAGCCTCTCCGGTGGCCAGCGCCAGACGGTCGCCATCGCCAAGGCCGTGCTCTGGGAGTCCAAGCTCGTCATCCTCGACGAGCCGACCGCCGCCCTCGGCGTCGCGCAGACCCGGCAGGTGCTCGACCTGGTCCGGCGGCTGGCCGACACCGGCCACGCCGTGGTCTTCATCAGCCACAACATGGTCGACGTCTTCGAGGTGGCCGACCGCGTCGCCGCCCTGTACCTGGGCCGGATGGCGGCCGACGTGCCGATCTCGCAGGTCGACCGCCCCCAGGTGATCGAGCTCATCACGGCGGGCCGGTCGGGCAACCTGGGCATCGCACCCGCCGACGCCGCGGCCGTGGAGGTCTGACCCGTGTCCAGCACCATCTCCACGCCGACCAGCTCGCAGGAGCCGGGCGGCGCCCCGTCGGGCTTCGAGGCCGACCGCAGCGCGGACACCCTCGGCGCGACCGTCCGGGCCTACCTCGACCGGGTCCGCGGCGGTGACCTCGGCGCGCTGCCGGCCATCCTCGGCATCGTCGTCCTCGGGCTGCTGTTCTTCGCGCTGCGGCCCGAGACCTTCCTGACCCCGCGGAACATGGCCAACCTGGCCGACCAGGCAGCGCCGATCATCATCCTGGCGATGGGGCTGGTCTTCATCCTGCTGCTGGGCGAGATCGACCTGTCCGCCGGCGTGGTCAGCGGCGTCTGCGCCGCGGTCATGGCCAAGCTGCTCGCCGACGCCGGCTCACCGTGGTGGATCGCGGTCCTGGCGGCCATCGCCACCGGCGTGGTCATCGGCCTGTTCACCGGCAGCCTCGTCGGGATGGTCGGCATCCCGTCGTTCGTCGTGACCCTCGCGCTGTTCCTGGGCTGGCAGGGCTTCACCCTGCGGCTCATCGGCGAGGGTGGCACGGTGCCGGTGCGCGACCCGGTGATCTCGGCGATCAGCGACAAGAACGTGCCGGTCGCGCTCGGCTGGGTCCTCGCCCTGCTGACCATCGCCGCCTACGCCGCGCTGCAGCTCAACCGGTTCCGCGTGCAGAAGGCCAAGGGCCTGGCGCACGCCCCGCTCGCGGTGGTGCTCGTCCGGATCGGCGTGATCGCCGCGGTCGTCGTCCTGGTGACGGCGGTCCTGAGCGTCGACCGCGCCCCGGCTCCCGGCGTGGTGCTGGCCGGCATCCCGTACGCGATCCCGCTCGTGGTCATCCTGCTGCTGTTCCTGACCTTCGTGCTCGGCCGGACGGGCTTCGGCCGGCACGTCTACGCGGTCGGCGGTAACGCGGAGGCCTCCCGGCGCGCCGGCATCAACGTCACGAGGATCCGCGTGAGCGTCTTCGTGATCGGCTCGACGCTGGCCGCGATCAGCGGCATCGTCGCGGCGGCCCGCCTCGGCTCCGTGGCGCCGGGCTCCGGCGGCGGAAACACGCTGCTCTACGCCGTCGGCGCCGCGGTCATCGGTGGCACGAGCCTCTTCGGTGGCCGGGGCCGGGTGCGTGACGCCGTCCTCGGTGGCCTGGTCGTGGCGATCATCGCCAACGGCCTGGGCCTGCTGGGCACCGAGGCCTACCTGAACTTCATCATCACCGGTGGAGTCCTCCTGCTGGCCGCCAGCGTCGACGCGCTGGCCCGGCGGCGGGCCGCGGCCACGGGGCACTAACTCCGCGAACGCACGACGAGGGGCGGTCCCGGCTCAGGCCGGGGCCGCCCCTCCGTCGTCGCGGGTCAGGCGCGGGAGAGGGCGTCGGTGAGCAGGTCGCGGGTGAGCCCGACCTGCCACTCGCGGGCGCCGCCGGCGCGCAGGGCCGCGGCCACCGTCCCGGCGTCGCGCGGCTCGGGCGGGGTCCACATCAGCCGGCGCACCAGGTCGGGGGAGAGGACGTTCTCCACCGGCACGCTGAGCTCCTCGGACAGGGCCGCGAGGGCCTTGCGCGCGGTCTGCAGCCGGGTGGCCGCCGCGGGGTCGCGGTCGGCCCAGCGGTTGACCGGCGGCGGCCCGTCACCGGGGCGGCTGTGCGGCGGGAGCTCCGCCTCCGGCAGCGCCCGGCCGCGGGCCAGCGCGCCGAACCAGGTGCCCACCAGCCGCCGGTTGGCCCGGCCGCGGAAGACCGGCAGCTCCAGCAGCGCGGCCTCGGTCTGCGGATCGGCCTGGACGGCGGCGACCATCGCGGCGTCGGGCAGCACCCGGCCGGGGGCGACGTCGCGGCGGCGGGCCAGGTCGTCGCGCGCCTGCCACAGCGAGCGGAGCATGCCGAGCTGACGGCGGTTGCGCAGCCCGTGCACGCCGGACGTGCGCCGCCACGGGTCCTGCCGCGGCGCCGGCGGGCCGGCGGCGAGGATGGCGGCGAACTCCTGCCGCGCCCACTCGGTCTTGCCCTGCTCCTCGAGCAGCGCGGCGAGTGCGTCGCGGAGGTCGACGAGCACCTCGACGTCGAGGGCGGCGTAGACCAGCCACTCCTCGGGCAGCGGGCGGGTGCTCCAGTCGGCCGCCGAGTGCCCCTTGACCAGCGAGTACCCGAGCAGCGACTCGACGACGGCGGCCAGCCCCACCCGCGGCAGCCCGGCGAGGCGGGCGGCCAGCTCGGTGTCGAAGACCCGGCCCGGGACCATGCCGATCTCGGCCAGGCACGGCAGGTCCTGGTTGGCGGCGTGCAGCACCCACTCGGCGTCGGCGATCGCGTCCTGCACGACCGAGAGGCCCCCGAGCGGGACGGGGTCGACCAGCCCGGTGCCCGCGCCGGCGCGGCGCAGCTGCACCAGGTAGGCGCGCTGGCCGTACCGGTAGCCGGAGGCGCGCTCGGCGTCGACGGCGACCGGGCCGGTGCCCGCCCGCAGGGCGTCGGCGTAGCGCGCGAGCGCGTCGGGGGTGTCGACGACCGGCGGCAGGCCGTCGCGCGGGGCGAGCAGGGGCACCGGGGCGGGCGCCTCCGGAGCGGACTCCGGGGCGGTCTCCAGGCCGTCGAGGGGGAGGGGCTCGGTGCTCAGTTGCCGTCCACCTACCCGCCGTCCCGTCCGTACGCGCCACCGGTCCCGCCGGCTCCCGGGGTGTGCGGGCCGAGCGGCGCGGACCCGGGGGAGTGCGTCCCGTCACCACCGATGGTAGTGACCGCGGCGGACCGGCCGGTCAGGGGGCGGTGGTCAGGGCGTGCCGGGGACCGGACCGGACGGGCCCAGCAGCGCGACGCCCGGCGGCGGCAGCCCGGCCGCGTGGGCGAGCACCTGCAGCCAGGCGTCGAGGTGGCGGCCGAGCGCGGTGTCCTCGGCGGTCCACGAGGCGCGGAGCTCGACGTCGACGGTGTGCTCGGGACCGGCGAGGTCGCCGAAGCGGGTCGAGGCGGTGCGGGTGACCGTGCCGCCGAGCGCGTGCGAGGCCGCGCCGCACTCCTGCAGGGCGTCGGTCAGCCAGCTCCAGGCGACCTCGGAGAACATCGCGTCGTCGACCATGTGCTCGTCGGTGCTCGCCGACAGGTACCCGACGCAGCGGGTGGTGCCGTCCCAGGCCTCGTGGCCGTCGGGGTCGTGCAGCACGATGAACCGGGCGACGGCCACCTCGACCTCGTCGTCGCCCTCTCCCTCGACGACCCGCGCGGCCAGCGCGTGCGCGTAGGGCGCCAGGCGCTGCGGCGGCGGGATCGTCTCGAGGACGACCTCGGGGCGCACCCGCACCGCGGCCAGGGACTCCAGGCCCGCGACGAAGGCGGCCGGACGGTCGTCGGAGCCCGCACGCGCACCGGACCCGTCCCGGGACCCGGCCAGGCTGTGTGGCTCCACGCTCGCAGGGTAGGGGCCGCGGGCCCGGTCTGTCTCGGACGCGCCGCCGCTGCGGGGTCTGGGAGGATCGGGCGTCGTGAGCACCGCACCCGCCGTCCCGCCGTCCCCCGCCGACTCGGACCTCGTGCGGGCCGCCCGCGGCCTCCCCGTCGGCCGGACGCCGGTGTGGTTCATGCGGCAGGCCGGCCGGTCGCTGCCGGAGTACCGGGCGCTGCGCGCGGGGACGGCGATGCTCGAGGCCTGCCAGGACCCCGACCTGGTCACCGAGATCACCCTGCAGCCGGTCCGACGGCACGGCGTGGACGCCGCGATCCTCTTCTCCGACATCGTGCTGCCGCTGGTGGTGGCCGGGGTCGACATCGAGATCAAGCCCGGCGTCGGCCCGGTGGTGGCGAGCCCGGTGCGCACCGTCGCCGACGTCGACGCGCTGCCCGACCTCGAGCCCGACCGGCTGGAGTTCCTCGCGACGGCGGTGCGCCGGCTGGTCGCCGAGCTCGGCCCGACGCCGCTCATCGGCTTCGCCGGGGCGCCGTTCACGCTGGCGACCTACCTGATCGAGGGCGGCCCGTCCAAGGAGCACGCCCGCACCAAGGCCTTCATGTACGCCGAGCCGGAGGCGTGGACCCGGCTGCTCGACCGCCTCGCCGTCTCCGCCGCGACCTTCCTGCGCACCCAGATCGACAACGGCGCCGCGGCGGTGCAGCTGTTCGACTCCTGGGCCGGCGTGCTGTCCGCCGCCGACTACGGCACCCGCGTGCTGCCGCACTCGCGGGCGGTGTTCGACGGGCTCGGCGACCGGGACGTGCCGCGCATCCACTTCGGCGTCGGCACCGGCGAGCTGCTCGCGCTGATCGGCGACGCGGGGGCCGACGTCGTCGGCGTCGACTGGCGGGTGCCGCTGGACGAGGCCGCCCGCCGGGTGGGGCCGCAGCGCTCGCTGCAGGGCAACCTCGACCCGGCCGTGCTGCTGGCCGACCGGGGGACCGTCGACCGCGAGGTGCGCCGCGTCGTCGAGCAGGGCCGCGCCGCCCGCGGGCACGTGTTCAACCTCGGCCACGGCGTCCTGCCCGAGACCGACCCCGGCGTGCTCACCCACGTCGTCGAGCTGGTGCACGAGCTGTCCGTCCGATGAGCCGGGTCGTCGTCGTCGGGGCCGGCATCGCCGGGCTGACCGCGGCGTTCGAGTGGCGCCGGCGGCGGCCCGCCGACGAGGTCGTCGTCGTGGAGGCCGGCGGGCGGATCGGCGGCAAGCTCGACCGGGTCGAGCTCGCCGGCGTCTGGTACGACACCGGCCCCGAGGCGGTGCTGGCCCGGGTGCCGGAGGCGGTCGAGCTGGTCGAGGACCTGGGCCTGGCCGACCGGCTGGTCGCGCCGCACACCACGCAGGCGTCGATCGTGCTCCCCGACGGCCGCCACCCGCTGCCCCCGGGCACCGTGCAGGGCGTGCCGACGTCGGCCGACGGGCTGGCCGGCGTGCTCACCCCCGACGGCGTCGCGCGGGTGCGCGCGGAGGCCGACCTGCCGCCGCTGCGCCTGGAGGGCGACGTCTCCGTCGGCGGGCTGCTGCGCGCCCGGCTGGGCGACGAGGTGGTCGACCGGCTGGTCGAGCCGCTGCTCGGCGGCGTCTACGCCGGCCGCCCCGACGACCTCTCGCTGGCGGCGACCATGCCCGCGCTGGCCGCCGAGCTCGCCCGCGCCGACTCGGTGCTCGCCGCCGCGCTCGCCGCCCGGGACGCCGGCGCCCGCAGCCGCGGTGACGCCGACGGGCCGGTGTTCGTCACCGTGGCCGACGGGATCGGCGCGCTGCCCGCCGCGCTGGTGGCGGCGTCGGGCGCGCAGGTGCGGCTGCGCACGCCGGCGCACGCGATCCGCCGCGCGGGCGGCCGGCTGGAGGTGGCGGTCGGGCCGACCGCGGCGCCCGAGGTGCTGGCGGCCGACGCCGTCGTCGTCACCGCGCCGGCCGGGAAAGCCGCGCGGCTCCTGGCCGGGGTGGCGCCGGACGCCGTCGAGCCGCTGCGCGGCATCCCGTACGCCTCGATGGCCGTCGTCGCGATGGCGTTCCCCGCCCAGCCGGTCGACGCCGGGTCGGGGCTGCTCGTCCCGCCGGTGACCGGGCGGCTCGTCAAGGGCGTGACGGTGTCGTCGTCGAAGTGGCCGCACCTGTCCGGCGACGGCCTGCTGCGGGTGCGGGCGTCGGTGGGCCGCTACGGCGACGAGGTGCAGCTGCAACGGGACGACGACGACCTGACCGCCGCGGTGGTCGCCGACGTCGCCGACCTGCTCGGCCTCGAGCGCCGGGAGCCGGTGGAGGCGCGCCTGGTGCGCTGGGGAGGCGGGCTGCCGCAGTACCTGGTCGGGCACCCGCAGCGGGTGGTGGCGGTGCGCGACGCCGTCGCCGCGGTGCCGGGGCTGGCGGTGGCGGGCGCGGCCTACGACGGCGTCGGCGTCCCGGCGTGCATCCGCGGCGCGCGCCGGGCCGTGGAGGCCCTGGCCTGACCTGGGCTGACAGGCTGTGCCGGTGACCTCCTCCCTCGTCCTGCGGACCGCCCTGCTCGGGGTCGCCGCCGGCGGCCGCAGCTCCCTGGGCCTCGCGGTCCCCGCGCTCGTCGCCTCCCGGCGCCGGCCGGTGCGGCTGGCCGCGCTCGCCGCCGTCGCGGGGGAGCTGGTGGCCGACAAGCTGCCGGCCACGCCGTCCCGGACGATCCCGCCGAGCGTCGCCGTCCGGCTCGCGGCGGGCGCCGGTGGCGGCGCGCTGCTGGCCCGCCGGCAGGGCGGCCGGCTGCTGCCGGCGCTCGCGGGCGCGGCCGGTGCCGCGGCGGGGACCCTCGGCGGCGCGCGGTGGCGGCGGCTCGCCGGGCGGCGGGTGCCGGACCTCGCGGCGGCGCTCGCCGAGGACGTCGTCGTCGTGACGATCGCCTCGCTGGCCGGCCGGGGGAGCGGCGCCCAGCGCTGACCGGCCGCGCGACAATGGGGGCATGAGCGAGCAGACGGAGACCAAGAGCGTCGGCAAGCGGGCCACCGAGCTCAACGCCCTCATCCGCTACACGATGTGGTCGGTGTTCCGGCTCGCCCGGCCGCTGGCCGACGACCGGCGGACCGCCGCCGCCGACGAGGTCGCCGGGCTGTTCGAGGAGTTGGCCGGCAAGGGCGTCGTCGTCCGCGGGACCTACGACCTCGCCGGGCTGCGCGCCGACGCCGACCTCATGGTCTGGTGGCACGCCGAGTCGCCGGAGGCGCTGCAGGAGGCCTACACCCGGCTGCGCCGCACCCAGCTCGGCCGCGCGCTGGAGCCGGTGTGGTCGCAGATGGCGCTGCACCGCCCGGCGGAGTTCAACCGCAGCCACATCCCGGCGTTCCTCGCCGACGAGGAGCCGCGGCGCTACGTCTGCGTCTACCCGTTCGTGCGGTCCTACGAGTGGTACCTGCTGCCCGACGAGGAGCGGCGGGACATGCTCAAGGAGCACGGCATGCAGGCCCGGCCCTACCCGGACGTGCGGGCCAACACCGTCGCCTCGTTCGGCCTCGGCGACTACGAGTGGATGCTCGCCTTCGAGGCCGACGAGCTGCACCGCATCGTCGACCTCATGCGCGACCTGCGCGCCAGCCGCGCCCGCCGGCACGTGCGCGAGGAGGTGCCGTTCTACACCGGCATGCGCAAGCCGGTCGCCGAGCTGGTCCGCGACCTGGCCTGAGGCCGGCCCGCGGATGATCAGCTGACCTGATCATGCTGCGTCCTGGCTCACCGTGGGAGGTGAGCCAGGACGCGTCAGCGTGAGCCAGGACGGCGTCCGGAGCCGGTCACCCCTCGGCGGGGACCAGCCGGATGGACACGGAGTTGATGCAGTAGCGGTCGCCGGTCGGCGTCTGCGGGGCGTCGTCGAAGACGTGGCCGAGGTGGCTGTGGCAGGTGCCGCAGAGGACCTCGGTGCGGACCATCCCGTGGGTGCGGTCCTCGCGGAGCACCACGTTGTCCGCCGACGACGGCTCGTAGAACGACGGCCAGCCGCAGTGCGAGTCGAACTTGGTCTGCGAGCGGAACAGCTCGGCGCCGCAGGCGCGGCAGGCGTAGACGCCGACGGTCGTCGTGTCGACGTACTCCCCGGTCCACGGCCGCTCGGTGCCGGCCTGGCGCAGCACCGCGTACTCCTGCGGGGACAGCTGGGCGCGCCACTCCTCCTCGCTCTTGGTCACCTTCGGCTGCGAAGCGGACGTCGTCATGCCCGGGAGAACGGCCCGGGTTCCCGCCGGATTCCCCGCCTCACCGGCCCAGGCCCGCCTCCCGCGCCCGCACGATCGCCTGCGCGCGGTCGGTGACCTGCAGCTTGGTCAGCACGTTGGAGACGACGTTGCGCACCGTCTTCGGCGACAGGTACAGCACCGCGGCGATCTGCGCGTTCGACCGCCCCGCGGCGACCAGCTCCAGCACCTCGCGCTCGCGGGCGGTCAGCTGCGGGAACGCCGTCTCCGGCCCGGCCGGGCCGGCGGTGAAGAACTCGGCGATCCGCCGGGCCAGCGCCGGGCCGAACACCGCCCCGCCCGAGGCGACGGTGGTGATCGCGCGGACCACCTCCTCCTGGTCGGCGCCCTTGAGCAGGTAGCCGCGGGCACCGGCGCGGACGGCGGCGAACACCGTCCCGTCGTCCTCGCTCATGGTCAGCACCACCACGCCCACCGACGGCGCCTCCCCGGCGATCCGCCGGGTGGCCTCGATGCCGTCGAGCAGCGGCATCTGCACGTCCATCACCACGACGTCGGGCAGCTGCTCGCGCACCACCTCGACCGCGGCCGCGCCGTCGGCCGCGGTGCCGACCACCTCCAGGCCCGGTACCGAGCCGAGCAGCAGCGCCAGCCCGTCCCGGTAGACCGGGTGGTCGTCGGCGACGACGATCCGCAACGCCTCATCGGGCTCGGTCACCCGTTGCTCCTCCCTCGACGGGCAGCACCGCCCGCACCTCCGTCCCGCCGTCGGGCGGGCAGCTCACCGTGCACCGGCCACCGAGCTCAGCGGCCCGCTCCCGCAGCGACACCAGCCCGACGCCGGCCGCCCGGTCGGGCGCGATCCCGACGCCGTCGTCGGCCACCGCGACGACGAGGTCGCCGCCCGTGCGGGCCAGCGTGACCCGCACGCGGGAGGCGGCGGCGTGCCGCGCCGCGTTGGCCAGAGCCTCCGATGCGATCCGGTAGGCGGCCACCTCGACGGCGGCCGGCAGGTCGGCCGGGCCGTCGGCGTCCACGGTCACCATGACCGGCGCGGGGAGCAGCCGCTCGGCCTGCTGGCGCACCGCCCCGGCCAGGCCGAGGTCGTCGAGCGCGGGCGGGCGCAGGTCGTGCACGAGCCGGCGGACGTCGGCCAGCGCGGCGGAGACGTCGTCGCGGGCCTGGCGCAGCAGCCGGTCGGCGTCCTCGGGGCGGGCGGCCGCGAGGTTGCGGGCGGTGTCGATGCGCAGCACCACGGCGCCCAGCGAGGGGCCGAGCCCGTCGTGCAGGTCGCGGCGCAGCCGGCGGCGCTCCTCCTCCCGCGCGGTGACCAGCTGCTCGCGGCTGGCCTGCAGCTGCGCGGCCAGCGAGCTCGCGCGGGCGGCCGCGGCGGCCTGCCGGACGACGTCGGCGAGCAGCCGCTCGTCGCGGGTGACCAGCTGCGCGCGGACGCCGTCGCGGGGGAGCAGCAGCCGGCCGACCTGCTCGCCGCGGTAGGCGATCGGCAGCGACTGCACCGCGGTCGGGCGGGTGCCGTGCTCGGCGACCAGCCGGCCCCCGTCGGCGGAGTCCACCTCGACGCCGACGTACGGCGTGCGGAACGCCCCGGCGATCCCGGCGGCGACCGCCATGAGCTGCTCCTCGGCGCCGTCGGAGCGCTCCAGTCGCTCGGCCAGGCCGGAGACGACGCGGTAGGGGTCCTCCCGCTCGCCGAGCACCCAGCGGCGGACCAGCCGCCACAGCGGCGCGCGCAGCGGTACGTAGACGCCGGCGACGAGCAGCAGGGTGAGCAGCGTGGCGTCGCGCCGGCCGAGGGTGTCGCCGAGCAGGGCGCCGGCGGCGGCGAGCACCAGCAGGTCGAGCAGCACCACGCCGACGGCGAGGCCGCCGTAGACCAGGGTGCCGCCGAGCAGCCGGTCGACGTCGACCGCGCGCGGCCGCAGCACGCCCACCGCCACCGCCGACCCGGTCAGCGCCACGGCGGAGGCCAGCGCCAGGGTGCTCGGGTCGGCGGGCAGCAGCAGCGTGGCGAGCATGACGAGGACGTCGACGACCGCGGCCCACAGCAGCCAGCGCATCCGGGTGCGGTCCTCGCCGTCGGCCCGCCGGTACCGGGCGACCACCGACGCGGCCGGGACCGCGATCCCCAGCACCGCCAGCGGGAAGCCGATCCGCAGCAGCGGCAGCGCGACGGCGGCGGGCAGCGGCAGCGAGGTGAGGTCCAGGTCGAGGGCGCCGTAGGCGGGCGCGATCGCCGTCCCCTCGTCGGCGGTGAAGGCCACGTCCGCGGGGACGACGAGCAGCAGCGCCGGCAGCAGCGCCGTCGAGGCGAGGCCGGCCATGCTCAGCGGGCGCCACCGGCCGCCGGGCAGCCGGCCGTCGGGGTAGAGCAGGAGCAGCAGCGGCAGCCCGAGCAGCAGGGCCGAGCCGAGCCGCTCGACGGTCCAGAACGCCAGGCTGCCGCCGGCCCGCGGGGTGCCGTCCTGCAGCGACCACGACACCCACGACTCGGCGAGCCCGTCGACGGCCCAGAACGCGGCCGTGCCCGCCACCACCCACGAGACGGCGTTGCGCGGCGCGCGCAGCAGCAGGAGCGCCGCGGGGACGGCGAGCGCGAGGCCGGGCAGGGTGGCCGGCCAGCCCGGCTCCCGGCCGAGCGCCGTCCGCACCGCCGAGGGCGTGGTGGCGTCGAGGACCGCGGCGGTGACCGCCGAGCCGACGACCACGGCGAGGACTCCTGCGGCCGCCGTCGTCCGGGCCCACCGCCGCCCGCCGGCACCGGGCTGCCGGTGGAAGGGCTCCGGTGCCGGATCGGTCCGCCCGTCCACCGGGGCCTGCGCCTGCACGCGCGCATCCTCGCCTGCCGGTGTCCCGATGGGCACGAGGCAGCCGTCCCGTGTCCCCCGGGACACGGGACGGGACCGGATCCGTGGCGGCGGGCCCTGGGTGCCCGGGACGCGTCCCCGCGACGGTCCTCCCCGAACGGCGCACACGGCGCCGCACGACGACGGAGGACCCCGATGTCCCTCACCACCACCCCCGCCCCCGCCCGCACCGACCTCGCCGCAGCCACCGGCACCCGGCCCGCCGCCTCGATCCGCTCGGTGCGCACGGCCGGGATCGCGGTGACCACCGGCTCCGCCTCCTGGGCGGCCGCCTGCGCCCTGCTCGGGACGACGCCGCCGGCCGGTACCTGGCAGGCCGCGGTGGTCAACCTGACGGCGTTCGCCTTCCAGCTCGGTCTCGTGTTCCTGGTGTCGGCGCAGATGCGCACCGGGGCGATCGGCACCGGCCGGCTGGCCCGGACCCTGCTGCACGTCGAGCACGCGCTGCTCGCGGTGGCGATGGTGTCGTCCCTGATGTGGGCCCTGACGCCCTCGCTCTACGACACCGGCTTCTTCGTCGTGATCGACCTGTTCTGGCCGCTGTCGATGCTCGGCATGGCCGCCATCGGCGTCCGCATCGCGATCGCCGGGCGGTGGACGGGCGTGGCCCGCTTCTGGCCGACGGTCGCCGAGAGCTGGGCGCCGGTCACCGTGCCCACGGCGTTCCTGCTGCCCTCGGTCACCCAGTACGTCGGCGCCGCCCACCTGCTCGTCGGCTACGTGGTCCTCGGGATCGTCCTGGCCACCCGCCCGCACCTGACCGGCGCGCGCTGATCCCCGACCGCGGCGCCCCGCCCTCCCGTGACCCGGGTGGCGGGGCGCCGTCGCGTGCGGCGGAGACTTCCCGGGTGACACCTCCTGGCCAGCCGCCGCTCGACCGGCCCCTGCCCGACACCTGGTTCCGCCGCGACCTGCCCGTGCTGCGGGCCATCGCCCGGCTGGTCGACGAGCCGAAGCACGGCGGCGCGCCGTACCTGCTCGGCTCCGTCGTCCCCGGCAGCGGGCTGCCGAAGGCCGACGTCATCGCCGCGGCCAAGGCGCTCGCCGCCGCCGGCTACATCGAGCCGCTGACCAACCACGCCGGCGACATCGTCCGCATCACCGGCATCTCCGCCGAGGCCCGTCGGCTCGCGGGGCTGTGGCCGACCCCGCAGGGGGAGTGGGAGCGGCTGCTCGAGCAGGCGGCCACCCGCGCGGAGAAGGCGCCGACCGACGTCGAGCGGCAGCGCTGGCGGGCCTTCGCCGACGCGGCGCAGGCGGTGGGGCCGGACGCGGGGGCGCTGTTCATGCAGGCGCTCGTCGGCGGCTACGTGCCCCGGGCCCGCTGAACCGGTCCCGGACGCGACAGCGCCCCCGCCCGGGGGACCGGACGGGGGCGCTGGCGGAGGCTCAGGCGATCAGAGCGGGGTGACGTTCGCCGCCTGCGGGCCCTTCTGACCCTGCTCGACGTCGAACGAGATGCGCTGCCCCTCGTCGAGCGTGCGGTAACCGCTGGTCTGGATGGCCGAGTAGTGGACGAAGACGTCCGGTCCGCCACCGTCAGGGGTGGCGAAGCCGAACCCCTTCTCCGCGTTGAACCACTTGACAGTTCCTTCGGGCATTGCGCTCGCTCCTAGCTGCGATGGTGCATCGGGGTCCTGCCAGTGCGCAGGGCCTTCCCGACGGGCAGACCATAGCCGTCTCGACCCCTTCCGGTCGCCCCGGGGCGCGCGCGTCGGCTCCCGGACCTGCCGGGACCGGTCTTGCGGGAATCGTGCGGTTCCGCGGAGAGAGGCCTGCGGGAGGCCGGTCAGGGTGGGCGGTGCCGGGACGGACCCCGGCCCGCCGACCCGAGGAGCCCGTCATGGAGACCACCGCGCGTCCCACCGAGCCGCTGGTGCTCGTCGAGATCGCCGACCTCGATGCCGCCGACCTCGACGCCCTGCTGGCCGCGGAGCTGGAGGAGCGCCCGGTCGAGTTCGCCGAGCTGCTCGCCGACGTCCTGCGCTCCACCGGCACCGCCGCGGCCCTGGCGCACCGCCTGGGCGCGCACGCCGCCCTGCTCGCCGACTGAGCACCCCTCGATCTCGCCGGCCCGACCCGCGCCACGGGGGTGGGGGTCGGGCCGGCGGTCACGACTCGCAGCCGACGCCGTCGTCGTCGCGGTCGAACTTCTCGTCCCAGCCGGGGTCCCCGGGGTGGATGGGAGCAGCCCCGGCGGCGCGGACGGCGTCGCAGTTGGCGTAGCTGACCGAGGTGTCGGGCACGGGCGCGGGTACGGGCACGGGAGCAGGGGCCGGTGCAGGAGCGGGTGCCGGGGCCGGCGTGGTCGGGCGGGTGGTCGTGGGCGCCGGGGTGATCGGCGCCGGGGTGGTCGGCGCCGCCGTCCGCGGCACGGCGGCGACCACGCCGCCGGGCAGCGGCTCGGCGGGGCAGGTGCTCAGCACGGTGGCGATCGCGTTGCGCTCGGCCTGGGTCATCCAGAGTCCGTAGCTGACCTTCACCGCCACCTGCCGGGCCACGTACGCGCAGCGGTAGGAGCGGTCCGGCGGCAGCCACGTCGCGGCGTCGCCGTCGCCTTTCTGCATGTTCAGCGGCCCGTCGACGGCGAGCAGGTTGAGCGGGTCGTTGGCGAACCGGGCGCGGCGGCCGCCGTCCCACTGCTGGGCGCCCTTCTGCCACGCGTCCGACAGCGCGACGACGTGGTCGATCTGGACGTCGTCGCTGGTGGTCTGCCCGCGCTGGAAGGCGATGGTCCGGCCGGAGTAGGGGTCGTCGAGGGTCCCGGTCAGGACGACGCAGTCCCGGGTGCCCGGCCTGAACGTCTCGCCGGTCAGGTCGCGGGCGAGGACGTCGTTGCGGGTGTCGCAGCCGTTGCGGTCGGTGTCCACCCAGCCGTTGCCGAACAGGTCGCGGTCGTAGCCGGTGCGCGGCGCCCGGCCCTGCACCGGGACGGCGGCGAGGGCGGCGAGCGCGGTGGTGGGGGCGGCGGACCCGACGGCGTCGTCGGTGGCGTCGTCGGAGAGCAGCCCGGTGGCGGAGTCGACCGCGGGGACGGCGGTCTCGGCGGTCTCCGACTGCTCCAGTGCCTCCTCGGCGGCCTCGGTCGCGGCCTCCGCGGCGGCGCTCTCCTCGGCCGCGGAGGTGGTGGGCGCGGCCGCGGAGGTGCGTGCGGGCGCCGAGGCGGCGGTCGGCTCCGCGCGCGGCGCCGTCGCCCCGCCGACGACGACGGCCGCGAGGCCCGCCGCGACCACGGCACCCCCGACCCGGCGGGAGGCGATGAACGCCCACCGCGCCCGGCCGGTGACGACCGCGCCGAGGCCGACGAGCAGCGCCACCAGGCCCAGCGCGAGCAGCCCACCGGGCAGCCCCGAGCCGGCGACCCCGGCGACCACGACCAGCACGGCGACCGCGGCGGCGACGCCGAGGACCGCCCGCTGCC
Source organism: Geodermatophilus sp. SYSU D00684 (assembly GCF_054050455.1). Taxonomy (NCBI): domain Bacteria; kingdom Bacillati; phylum Actinomycetota; class Actinomycetes; order Geodermatophilales; family Geodermatophilaceae; genus Geodermatophilus; species Geodermatophilus sp. SYSU D00684. Next base: position 94,683 of record NZ_JBJGZI010000014.1, read on the forward strand.
GCCGGTCCCGCGAGGGGACCGGCGGGAGGACCGGGGGCAGGAACGGCGCCGGCGCGCGGTCCGCCTCGGCGGAGAAGGCCACCAGGACGTCGAACGGGTCGCTGCCGGCGAAGGGGAACCGGACGTCCACCCGGGTCGCGTCGGCGCCGGGCAGCGCGGCGGCGAAGGCGCGCTCCGCGGGGGAGGGCGAGGTGAGCTGCCGGCCGTCGACCAGGAGCGTCACGCTGCGCCCCGACGGCGCGCGCCGCACCAGGCGCAGCGTGGGCTCGTCCCCCCACGGCTCCGGCGCGACGTCGTAGCCGAGGGCCGCGGCCTTGGACACCACCGCGCGCATCGGCGTCCCCGGCGACCGTCCGGTGTGGTGCCGCAGGACGGCCTGGACGGCAGGGTCGGACAACGACGCCATGTGTGCGCTCCCCGTGGTGTGCTCCGGTGCACCGGCCCGCCATCATCCGACGTGCGGACCCACCGGTACAGGAACCGCAGCGGCCCCGGGGCGCGTGGGGTCAGAGTGGCGAGCCGTGACCTGCCGGCGGCGTGCGGGCGACGTACACGGAGTCGAGCGGGTCGTCGGGGACCTCGTGCACCTCGACGTCGACGAAGCCCGCGGCGGCGAGCATCTGCCGGGCGCGCTGCTCGCCCCACACGGTGCCGAGGCCCGCGCCGCCCTGGGCCAGCGAGACGGTCAGGCAGTGCAGGGTGCTGACGCCGTACAGCCAGGGGGCGAACGGGTTGCCGAGGTTGTCCTCCAGCGCGCTGGCGGCCCGGATGTCCATCATGAGGAAGACGCCGCCGGGCTCGAGGGCGCGGCGGATCCGGGCCAGCACGCCGGCCGGGTCGGCCTGGTCGTGGATCGCGTCGAACGCGAGGACGGCGCCGAACGGCGGGTCGACCGGCACCTCGGTCGCGTCGCACACCTCGAACGCGGCGTTGGCCAGGCCCTGGTCGGCCGCCTCGGCGCGGGCGCGGGCGATCGCGTCGGCGGAGAAGTCGTAGCCCACGAACTCCGAGCGGGGGTACGCCCGCGCCAGCAGGTTGATCGCGTGCCCGGTGCCGCAGCCGACGTCGGCCACGCGGGTGCCCTCGGCCAGCCGCTGGGGGAGCCCGCCGGCGAGGGGCACGACGTCGTCCAGGAGGTGGCCGTCGAACAGGCCGCGGTTGCCCTGGTCCATGACGTCGGTGAACTCCGGCCGGAACGCGCTGTAGGGGACGCCGCCGCCGGTCCGGAAGGCCTCGGCGACCTCGCCCACGTGGCGGCCGAGCAGCCCGGTGATCCGGCTCAGCGGCGCGAGGTTCAGCGGGCCGCCGCCGGTCAGGCACGCGGCGTGCTCGGCGGGCAGCGCGTAGCGGCCGGTGGCGGGGGAGTACTCGACGATGCCCGCGGTCACCAGCCCGCCCAGGCACTCGCGGACGTAGCGCTCGGCCAGCCCTGCCCGCGCGGCGATCTCGGCGCTGGTGCCGTCGCCCGCGGCGAGGGCCTCCAGCAGGCCGGTGCGGTACCCGAGGTCGATGAGCAGGGTGACCAGGCTGTCGGTGTAGGCGGACATCAGCCGGCCGGCGAAGGCCTCCACCCGGGCCGGGTCGAGGGTGCGCGGCGCGGTGTGCGTGTCGGCGGTCATCGGGGCTCCGCTCGGTGCGTCCCCCGTGCGACGGCCCCCGTGCGACGCCCGGACGCTAGACCCGCCGGCGGACCGGGAGAAGGGCCCGTGGTCCACCGGGCGCGGACCCATCGACCCCGGTGCCGCCCGGTCGTAGCGTTCGTGGTCCCACGGGGGCCGGACAGACGCCGTCGGCGGGAGGCTCGCCATGTTCGCTCAGGTCATCCAGGGCAGGACGACGGACACCGAGGCCGTGTTCTCGGCCGTGGAGGACTGGGTGGCGCACCTGTCGCCCGGCGCGGAGGGGTGGCTCGGCAGCACCACCGGCGTCACCGACGACGGCTGGTTCGTGACGGTCGTCCGCTTCGAGTCGGCCGACGCCGCCCGCCGCAACTCCGACCGCCCCGAGCAGGGCCGGTGGTGGGAGGGGGTCCGGCACCTGTTCGAGGGCGAGCCCACGTTCCTCGACAGCGAGGACGTCACCGCGGACGTGTACGGCGACCCGGACCGGGCCGGCTTCGTCCAGGTCGTGCAGGGCCAGGTCACCGACGTCGCGCGCGCGAGGGAGCTCCTGGGCCAGGCGCCGCGGGAGCTGATGGCGGAGTTCCGGCCCGACGTCCTGGGCTCCCTGCTGATCGCCCACGAGGACGGGCGCTGGGTCCAGGTCGGCTACTACACCTCGGAGGCCGAGGCCCGCGAGGGCGAGCGCAGGGAGCCCCCGGCGGAGTGGCGGGAGGTCATGGAGGAACTGACGCGGCTGGCGAAGGAGCCGCCCACCTACCTCGACCTCCGCGGGCCCCTCCTGCACTCGCCGGGCTGAGCCGCCGGCCCGGGTGCCGCGCCCGCACCGGGTCCTGGTGCCCTGTCCCGGCCCCCGGGAGCGGTCTACGTTCGCGGGTGCCGGCTCTCCCGTCGGGGCGGTGCGACATGACCGAGCGCCCGTACGACGTCATCGTCGTCGGAGCCCGCTGTGCGGGCTCCACGACCGCGATGCTGCTGGCCCGCCAGGGCCACCGGGTCCTGGTCGTCGACCGGGCCACCTTCCCCAGCGACACGGTCTCGACCCACCTGGTCCACCCCCCGGGGGTGGCGGCGCTGCGGCGCTGGGGTCTCCTCGACCGGGTCGTCGCCTCCGGGTGCCCGGCGATCGACACCTACGCGTTCGACTTCGGGCCCTTCACCCTCGCCGGGGCGCCGGGCACCCCGGAGAGCCCGGTCGCGTACGCCCCGCGGCGGACGGTGCTGGACGAGCTGCTGGTCGAGGCGGCGGCCGGGGCGGGCGCCGAGGTCCGGCAGGGCTTCCCGGTCGACGAGCTGCTCGTCGAGGACGGCGTGGTCGTCGGGGTCCGCGGCCACGGCCGGGACGGGCGCCGCCCGGTCGACGAGCACGCCCGGGTGGTCGTCGGCGCGGACGGCCTGCACTCGCTCGTGGCCCGGGTCGTCCGCCCGGAGCAGTACCGGGAGCACCCGCCGCTGCTGTGCGGCTACTACGCCTACTGGAGCGGCCTGCCGATGCACGGCCGGTGGGAGGCCTACGACCGCCCGGAGCGGGCCTTCGCCGCGTGGGCCACGAACGACGACCTGACGCTGGTCATCGCGGGGTGGCCGTACCGGGAGTTCCAGGCCAGGAAGCGAGACCTCGAGGGCACCTACCTGCAGACGCTCGACCTGGCTCCGCCGTTCGCCGAGCGGCTCCGTGCGGCCACCCGGGAGACCCGCCTCGTCGGTGCGATCGTGCCGAACTACCTCCGCACGCCCCACGGGCCCGGCTGGGTCCTGGTCGGCGACGCCGGATACAACAAGGACTTCGTCACGGCGCAGGGCATCCAGGACGCCTTCCTGGACGCCGAGCTGTGCGCCGGCGCGCTGCACGAGACCCTCACCGGCGGGCGCCCGTTCGACGTCACGCTGGGCGAGTACCACGCCCGCCGGGACGCCCGCGTCCTGCCGATGTACGAGTTCACCCTCCAGTTCGCGTCCCTGGAGCCGGCGGCGCCGGAGCTGCAGCAGCTGCTCGCCGCCGCCTCCGGCAACCGGGAGGCGATGGACCGGTTCGCGCGGGTCAACGCCGGGGTCGAGTCACCGGCGGACTTCTTCGCGCCGGACAACGTCGAACGGATCCTGGCCGCGGCGCAGCGGCCGCCGGGTCCCCGTGCGCCGGACGGCCCGGTCGCGGTCGGCTGACCCCGCACCCGCCGGGCCCCGCCCGGTCCGGTCGGGGCCGGTCGAACAGCAGGGTGTCGAGCAGGACCAGTCGCTCCCCGGTGCCGCTGAACACCACCTCGGTGCTGACCACGAAGCTCGGCAGCCGGACCGGGTGTCCGCGGCTGCCGGCCACCTCCGCGCCGCGCGCCTCGACCGGGCCGTGCAGCTCCGCCAGCGGGACCGCGGGGGCCGGCGGGCGGACCGCGCCGAGGGCCTCGGCGAGCTGGCGGGCGGTGCCGCTGGGCACGTCGGGCCTGCCGGCGCTCGCCCTCGCTGCGCGACGCCGGCGCCTCCGACAGCGCCCGGCCGGCGGCGGACCGGGACACCCCCGCGGTGAGCGGCAGTTCCTCCGCGGCGTCGACGGCGGCCAGGATGGGCGGGCGCGGTCCAGCCGGTCACGCCGGCGAAGCAGACCCGGATCACGGACCGACCCCAGGGTCGACACCTCGCGGAGGAGCCCGGCATGAGCACGGTCGAGTACGAGCAGCGGGACGACGTCGCGCGGATCCGGCTGGCCGACGCGGAGCGGGGCAACCCCCTCACGCCGGCGACGGTCGCTGAGCTGGGCCGCGCCGTGCGCCGGGCCCGCGCCGACGATGTGCACGTCGTGGTGCTCTCCGCCGCCGGCCGGACCTTCAGCGTCGGCGGGGACGTGTCCGCCTTCGCCGCCGCCGAGGACGTCGAGCAGATGGTCGACGACCTGGCCGAGTCGCTGCACCGCGTCGTCAGCGACCTGCACCGGATGGACGCGGTGGTGGTCTCGGTCGTGCAGGGCACCGCGGCCGGCGCCGGGGTGCCGCTGGCCGCGGCGGCCGACCTCGTGCTCGCCGCCGGGTCGGCGCGGTTCACCCTCGCCTACACGCGGATCGGCTTCTCCCCGGACGGCGGCAGCACGCTGCTGACGGCCTCGGTCGGGCTGCACCGGGCGCTGCACCTGGCGCTGCTCAACCCCGTCCTGTCCGCGGAGGAGATGCGGGCCATGGGGCTGGTGACCCAGGTCCACCCGGACGCGGAGCTCGACGCGGCCGTCGAGGACGTGGTCGCGGCGCTGCGGTCGGGCTCGCGGACGGCGCAGGTGGCGGCCAAGCGCCTCCTGCGGGAGACCGCCACACCCGCCGCGGAGGCGGCCCTGCGGCGCGAGACCCTGTCGATCCGGGCGCTGGCCGGGGGTCCCGACGGTCGGGAGGGCGTGGCGGCGTTCCTCGGCAAGCGCCCGCCGCGCTTCCCCAGCAGCACCCCCTGATCCCGGCGCAGGGGCCTCCGACCGGCCCTTCCCCGCCACCCCGACCGGGGTCGGGAACGGCTCCCGGCGGCCCCGTCACGGCCGGGTGGCGCGGCGCGGCCGGGGTGCCAGGCTGTGGTGTGCGTCACGTCCGACCCTTGTCCCTCCGGCGGAGCTCTGGTTCCCTCTTCCGAAGTGGGTCTCGAATGACGCAACAGTGATTGGGGGACGTCATGGTGGAACCACGCGAACCCATCCCGCCGTCGCGCCGGCCGGACCGGTCCGAGGCGGTGGAGGCCGGTCCGGCGGAGGCCGGCGGCGGCGCAACCCGGGAGGACCGCCCCGTCGTCGTCCACGCCACGGACGTCACCGTGACCGGGACCCACCCGGCGATCGCCGAGCCGCCTCCCTGCGTCGCCGACCGGTACTGGGCGGTCGACCGGGTCCTGTTCGCCGTCGCCGCGGCGATGGCGCTGGGCTTCGTCGCCTGGGGGTTCGCGACCCCCACGGGCCTCGGCACCGCCAGCAGCTCGGTCCTCGGCTGGATCACCGGCAACCTCGGCTGGCTGTTCGTCCTGCTGGCCTCGGCCTTCGTCGTGTACGTGATCTGGCTGGCGGCCGGCAGGTACGGGCGCATCCCGCTCGGGCGCGACGACGAGCGGCCGCAGTTCCGCACCGTCTCGTGGATCGCCATGATGTTCAGCGCCGGCATGGGCATCGGGCTGATGTTCTTCGGGGTCGCCGAGCCGGTGTCACACTTCGTCGCCCCGCCGCCGCTGACGACCGGGGCCGAGACCTCCGAGGCGATCCAGACGGCGATGGCGACCACGCTGTTCCACTGGACGCTGCACCCGTGGGCGATGTACGCCGTCGTCGGCCTGGCGATCGCCTACGGCACCTTCCGGCGCGGCCGCCGGCAGCTGATCAGCTCGGCCTTCATCCCCCTGCTCGGTGAGCGGCGGGCCACCGGTCCGGCCGGCCGGGTCATCGACGTCCTGGCGATCTTCGCGACGCTGTTCGGGTCGGCGGCCTCCCTCGGTCTCGGCGCCCTGCAGATCGGCAGCGGGGTCGAGATCCTCGGCTGGGCCGGGGACGTCGGCAACGGCGTCCTGGTCGCGATCATCGCGATCCTGACCGCCGCCTTCGTCGCCTCGGCCGTCTCCGGCATCGAGCGCGGGATCCAGTGGCTGTCCAACACCAACATGGTGCTGGCCCTGCTGCTCGCGGTGTTCGTCTTCGTCGTCGGCCCGACGATCTTCATCCTGAACCTGCTGCCCGACGCGGTCGGCAGCTACTTCTCCGACCTCGGCGAGATGGCCGCGCGCACCGAGGCCACCGGCGGCGACCCGATGGCCACCTGGCTGCGCGGCTGGACGGTCTTCTACTGGGCCTGGTGGATCAGCTGGACGCCGTTCGTCGGGCTGTTCATCGCGCGCATCAGCCGCGGCCGGACCATCCGGCAGTTCGTCACCGGCGTGCTCCTCGTGCCCAGCCTGGTCAGCCTGGTGTGGTTCGCGGTGTTCGGCGGGGCCGGGATCGCCGCCCAGCGCAGCGGCGTCGACGTGGCCGGCCAGGCCACCACGGAGGGCCAGCTGTTCGCCGTCCTGGAGCAGTACCCGCTGGCCACCGCCGCGACCGTGCTCGTGATGGTCCTGGTGGCGATCTTCTTCGTGTCCGGTGCGGACGCCGCCTCCATCGTCATGGGGTCGCTCTCCCAGCGGGGCACGCTGGAACCGAGCCGCTGGGTCGTCGTCTTCTGGGGCGTGGTGATGGGCTCCGTCGCGGCGATCATGCTGCTCCTGGGGGAGGACGGCGCCGCCCTGACGGGGCTGCAGAACCTGACGATCATCGCGGCGCTGCCGTTCGCGCTGGTGATGGCGGCGATGGCGGTGAGCCTGGTCAAGGACCTCCGACGTGACCCCGTCGTGCTGCGGGGCAGCTACGCCACCCTGGCGATCGAGCAGGCCGTGGTCGACGGCATCAAGCGCCACGGCGACGACTTCGTCCTGGTCGTGGAACCCGCCCCGAGCGCTCCGGGTGCGGCCGGGGTGCCGGCGCCGTCGTCCCCGGCCGACGCCGAGCCGGAGAGCCGGCGGCCGGTCACCGCGACGGGCAACTTCGTGGTGCCGCCGGGGGGCACGGCCGTCCCCGCCCGGGAGCCGGGCCAGTCCGAGGCGGAGTCGATCGGCCGGCCGCTCGGCCCGCGCGACTGACGGGCCCCGCCGCCCGCCCGCTCCCGGCCGCACCGCCGGGGGCGGCCGGGAGCGGGCGGCCGGTCCCGGCGGTGCGGCCGGCCCGGCGCGTGCTCTCGGCCGGAGGGACCGGCCAGGACTCAGGAGGCGGTCGGCACGGCAGCGCGCAACTGCCGGCGCCACCGGGTGAACAGGCGCGGCTGGTCCATCCCGAGGACGGCCACGGGGCGTCCCTCGCGCTCGTAGACCACCAGGAAGCAGCGGTCGGCGCAGCTGCCCTCCAGCACGCGGGCGACGTCGCCCTCGCGGCGCGAGCCCGCGAACTGGATGCGGGTGCCGTACTGGTCGGACCAGAAGTACGGCACCGGCGCCGGCGCGGGCGTCCCGGTGCCCAGGAGCGTGGCGACCGCGGTGGCCGGCTGCTCGAGGGCGCTGGTCCAGTGCTCGGTCCGGACGTGCCGCTCCGCGGCGGGCGACCACGCCGCGGCGCAGTCGCCGACCGCGACCACGCCCGGGGTGTCCGTCGCGCCGCGGGCGTCGGTGAGGACGCCGTCGCCGAGGGCCACGCCCGACCCGGCGAGCCACTCGGTGTTCGGGACGGCCCCGATCCCCACGACCACCACGTCGGCGGGCAGCCGCGTGCCGTCGGTGAGCTCGACGGTCTCGACCCGGCCGCTGCCGACGAGCCCGGCGACGCCGGTGCCGGCCAGCAGGCGGGTCCCGTGGTCCGCGTGCAACCCGGCGCAGACCGCGCCCATCTCGGCGCCCAGCGGGCCGGCGAGCGGAACGGGCAGGGCCTCGACGACGGTGACCTCCAGCCCCAGCCTGCGGGCCGTGGAGGCGACCTCCGCCCCGATGAAGCCGGCGCCGATCACCACGAGGCGGCCGCCGGCGGCCAGGTCCTCGCGCAGGGCGATCGCGTCGTCCAGGGAGCGCAGCACGTGCACGCCGGCGAGCCGCTCGCTGCCGGGCAGGCGCCGGGCGCGGGCGCCGGTGGCGACGACGACGCTGTCCGCGCGGACCTCGCCGCCGTCGTCCAGCAGCACCGAGCGGCCGGCCCGGTCCAGGCCGACCGCCCGGGTGCCCAGCCGCCACTCGAGGTCGAGGCCCTCGTCGTCGGGCGTGCCCAGGGCGACGTCCTCCAGCGACGCCGCGCCGGCCAGGAACTCCTTGGACAGCGGCGGGCGGTCGTAGGGGGCGTGCGGCTCGTCGCCGACGACCACGACCCGGCCCTCGTAGCCCTGGTCCCGCAGGGCGCGGGCCGCGGAGAGGCCGGCCAGGGAGGCCCCGACGACGGCGACCGTGGAGGTCACGCGGCCCCCTCCTCCCCGACGTCCGCGGGCTGGACGTACAGGAGGCCGTCCTCGACCACGACCCGGTGCGTGCGGACCGGCGTCCTGGCCGGCGGGCCGGACACCTTCCCGGTGCGCAGGTCGAAGCAGGAGGCGTGCAGGGGGCACTCCACGGCGCAGCCCTCCAGCCACCCGTCGGCCAGCGAGGCGTCCTGGTGGGTGCACGTGTCGTCGATCGCGTAGAACTCGCCGTCGACGTTGAAGACCGCGATGGGCTCGTCGGCCTCGACGCGGATCGCCTCGCCGGGCGGCAACGCGCTCGTGGGGCAGACCGGGATCATGGGCGCTCCAGGCTCACTGTTGCGAATGTTGCAACGATGCGCTGATAGCGCAACAGCATGGAGGTGTGACGTCGCCCCGTCAAGAGACGGGCCGACCCCCGCCGCCCGCCACCTACGCTGAGGTCATGAACGGGCCGCAGGAGGAGAACGGGGAGCGGAGTTCGGTCGCCGTCGTCCAGTCCGTGGACCGGGCCCTGAGCGTCCTGGAGATCCTCGCGGCCCAGGGGGAGGCCGGGGTCACCGAGATCGCCGCTGACCTCGGGGTGCACAAGTCCACCGCCTTCCGGCTCGTGGCCGCGCTCGAGAACCGGGGCTTCGTGGAGCAGCTGGCCGACCGCGGCAAGTACCGGCTGGGCTTCGGCGTCGTGCGCCTGGCCGGCGCGGCCGCCGCGCAGCTGGACATCGCCCGGGAGGGGCGGCCGATCTGCCAGGCGCTGGCCGCCGACCTCGAGGAGACCGTCAACATCGCCATCCTCGACGGCGATCGCGCCGTGAACGTCAGCCAGGCCCGCGGGCCCGCGGCGCTCAGCACGCACAACTGGGTGGGGCAGGGCACCCCGCTGCACGCGACGTCGAGCGGCAAGGTGCTCCTGGCCCACGCGCCCGACACCGTCCGCAAGGGCGTGCTCTCCCGCGACCTGCAGCGCTTCACCGCCGCCACGGTCACCGACCCCGAGGCGCTGCGGCAGGAGCTGGACCGGGTCGTCGAGCGGGGCTGGGGTTCCACGGTCGAGGAGTACGAGGTCGGGCTCGACGCCGTCGCCGCGCCGGTCCGGGGTGCGGACGGGGACGTGGTCGCCGCCCTCAGCGTCTCCGGGCCGTCCTTCCGGATGGGCCCGGAGGACTACCCGGCGATCGCCCGGCGGGTGGTCGCCGGCGCCGACGAGCTGAGCCGGAGGCTGGGCTTCTTCCGCCAGCCCCGCTGACCCGGCGGCGTGCGCCCCGGGGATCGGCGCACATCCGGACTGTTGCATCTGACGCGATGCGCTGATTAATGTGCAACACACCGGTCGTCTGGACCCGCTGCGGACGGCGACCGGGGTTCGTCGCAGGCGATGCGTCGTGCGACGTCGAGCGTGTCCTCCACGCTGCACCGCCCGACGGAACCCCGAGGTGCCGTATGACCACCACCGACCGGCCCGCGAGCCTCATCCCCACGCTGCCGGGCCACTACTACACCGACCCCGCCGTCTTCGCGCTGGAGCAGTCCCGCGTCTTCGAGGACATGTGGTTCGGCGCCGTGCGCTCGAGCGACCTCCCGACGCCCGGGTCCTTCAGGAAGGTCCAGGTGGGGCGGGAGAGCGTGCTCGTGGTCCGCAGCCGGGACGGGCGCCTGCGGGCGTTCCTCAACGTCTGCCGGCACCGCGGCGCGCAGATCTGCACGGAGGACCAGGGCACGGTCAAGCGGGCCTTCCAGTGCCCCTACCACGCCTGGACCTACGACCTCGAGGGCAAGCTGGTCGCGGCTCCCAACCTGACGAAGATGCCCGACGTCGACCGCGTCGCGTACGGCCTCGTGCCGGTGGCCCTGCGCGAGTGGCTGGGCTACGCGTGGGTGTGCCTGGCGGCGGAGCCCCCGTCCTTCGAGGACGAGGTGGTGGGTGCCGTCGCCGAGCGGCTCGGGGACGCGCGGGCGATCGAGCGCTACGAGCTCGACTCGCTGTCGGTCGGTCGCCGCATCACCTACGACGTCCGGGCCAACTGGAAGCTCGTCATCGAGAACTTCATGGAGTGCTACCACTGCGCGACGATCCACCCGGAGCTCACCGAGGTGCTCCCCGAGTTCGCCGACGGGTACGCCGCGCAGTTCTTCGTCGGCCACGGCGCCGAGTTCGGGGACGACGTCCAGGGCTTCACCGTCGACGGCGGCGAGGGCTTCGACCGGCTCCCGGGCGTCGAGGAGGACCAGGACCGGCGCTACTACGCCATCACGGTCAAGCCGACCGTCTTCGTCAACCTGGTGCCCGACCACGTCGTCTTCCACCGGATGTTCCCGGTGGCGGTCGACCGCACGATCATCGAGTGCGACTGGCTGTACTCGCGCGAGGTGGTCGAGTCGGGCCGGGACGTGAGCCGGTCGGTGGAGCTGTTCCACCGGGTGAACGAACAGGACTTCGCCGCCTGTGAGCGGACCCAGCCGGCCATGTCCTCCCGCGCCTACGCCGACGGCGGGGTGCTGGTGCCCTCCGAGCACCACATCGGGCTCTTCCACGAGTGGCTGACGCAGCGACTGTCGGGCTGACCCGGCACGTTCCGCCGGGGGCCGGGAGGGCGACGTCCTCCCGGCCCCACCGTCGTCCCGCCGGCGCGGGGCCCGTCGAACGTCCGCGGGCCTGACGGCGAGCTCGACCGGCCCGGGCTGCGTGTGCCCGTCCTCTTGACCCCGGCCGACTGCCGTCCTACGGTTGCACGACTGATATACCAGTCATCGCACGATCCCCTGACAGGGAGGACCCGGCATGGCCGTCCAGGTCGACACCGCTCCGTCCGCGGCGGCCGGCGTGCTCGACCGGCCGCTGGCGGACACCGACCCGGAGGTCGCCGCCGCGATCTCCGCCGAGCTGACCCGGCAGCAGACCACGCTGGAGATGATCGCCAGCGAGAACTGCGCCCCGGTGGCGGTCATGCAGGCCCAGGGCTCGGTGCTGACCAACAAGTACGCCGAGGGCTACCCGGGCCGGCGCTACTACGGCGGCTGCGAGCACGTCGACGTCGTGGAGCAGCTGGCGATCGACCGGCTGACGTCCCTGTTCGGGGCCGAGTACGCCAACGTGCAGCCGCACTCCGGCGCCCAGGCCAACGCCGCGGCGATGTCCGCCCTGCTGGAGCCCGGCGACACCGTCCTGGGGCTGGACCTCGCCCACGGCGGCCACCTGACCCACGGCATGCGGCTCAACTTCTCCGGGAAGCTCTACGACGTCGCCGCCTACCACGTGCGCCGCGAGGACCACCGGGTCGACATGGCCGAGGTGGCCGAGCTGGCGCGGGAGCGGCGGCCCAGGCTGATCATCGCCGGCTGGTCGGCGTACCCCCGCCACCTGGACTTCGCCGCGTTCCGCCGGATCGCCGACGAGGTCGGCGCCTACCTGATGGTGGACATGGCGCACTTCGCCGGGCTCGTCGCCGCCGGGCTGCACCCCTCCCCGGTGCCGCACGCGCACGTGGTCACCTCGACCACCCACAAGACCCTCGGCGGCCCGCGCGGCGGGTTCGTCCTCGCCACGGCCGACCTGGCGAAGAAGTTCAACTCCGCGGTCTTCCCCGGCCAGCAGGGCGGCCCGCTGGAGCACGTGATCGCCGCCAAGGCCGTCGCCTTCAAGCTGGCCGCGCAGCCGGCGTTCCGGGAGCGCCAGGAGCGCACCCTCGCCGGCGCCCGGATCCTGGCCGAGCGGCTGCTGGCCCCCGACTCCCGCGCGGCGGGCATCGGCGTGGTCAGCGGCGGCACCGACGTCCACCTCGTGCTCGTGGACCTGCGGGAGTCGGAGCTCGACGGCCGGCAGGCCGAGGACCGGCTGCACTCCGTCGGCATCACCGTCAACCGCAACGCCGTGCCCTTCGACCCCCGCCCGCCGATGGTCAGCTCGGGCGTGCGCATCGGCACCCCGGCGCTGGCCGCCCGCGGCTTCGACGTCGACGACTTCGCGGAGGTGGCCGACGTGGTCGCCGCCGCGCTGCGGCCCTCGGTGGACGGGGAGGTGCTCGCCGGCCTCCGCGCGCGGGTGACCCGGCTGGCCGGCCGCCACCCGCTCTACCCCGACCTGACGGAGGTCCCGTGAGCCCCCGCACCCCCGGCGCCGACCTGCCCGAGCACCCGGACTCCCTCTGGCGCGACGCGGACCCGAAGCGCTCCTACGACGTCGTCGTCGTCGGCGGCGGCGGGCACGGCCTGGCCACCGCCCACTACCTGGCGCAGAACCACGGCATCACCGACGTCGCGGTGCTGGAGAAGGGCTGGCTGGCCGGCGGCAACATGGCCCGCAACACCACGATCATCCGGTCCAACTACCTGTGGGACGAGAGCTCGGCGATCTACGAGCACTCGCTGAAGCTGTGGGAGGGGCTCGAGGAGGACCTCGGCTACCCGATCCTGTTCAGCCAGCGCGGCGTGCTCAACCTCGCCCACACCCTGCAGGACGTCCGCGACAGCGTGCGTCGGGTCGAGGCCAACAAGCTCAACGGCATCGACGCGGAGTGGGTCGAGCCGGACGAGGTCCGCAAGCTCTGCCCGGTCGTCAACACGTCGGCCGACATCCGCTACCCGGTCCTGGGCGCGACGTACCAGCCGCGCGCCGGCATCGCCAAGCACGACTACGTGGCCTGGGGCTTCGCCCGCCGGGCGCACCAGGCCGGCGTCGACCTCGTCCAGGACTGCGAGGTCACCGGCTTCGCCACCGACGGCGACCGGGTCACCGGGGTGCACACCTCCCGCGGCACCATCGCCGCCGGCAGGGTCGTCCTCTGCGCGGCCGGTCACACCTCCGTGCTCACCGACATGCTCGGCATCCGCGTGCCGCTGCAGAGCCACCCGCTGCAGGCGCTGGTCTCCGAGCTGCTCGAGCCGGTGCACCCCACGGTCGTCATGTCGAACGCGGTGCACGTGTACGTCTCCCAGGCGCACAAGGGCGAGCTGGTCATGGGCGCCGGCATCGACTCCTACAACGGCTACGGCCAGCGCGGCGCCTTCCACGTCATCGAGCGGCAGATGGCCGCCGCCGTCGAGCTGTTCCCGGTGTTCGCGCGGGCGCACCTGCTGCGCAGCTGGGCCGGCATCGTCGACGTCAGCCCCGACGCCTCACCCGTCGTCGGCCGTGCCGGCTACGACAACCTCTACCTCAACTGCGGCTGGGGCACCGGCGGGTTCAAGGCCACCCCCGGCATCGGCTGGGCCCTGGCGCACACCGTCGCCCACGACGAGCCCCACCCCTTCGTCGCCCCGTTCGGCCTCGACCGCTTCGTCACCGGCGCGCTCGTCGACGAGCACGGCGCGGCCGCCGTCGCCCACTGAGCCGTCGCCCACCGAGCCGTCGCCCACTGATCGAGGAGTCCTCCGTGCAACTCATCGCGTGCCCGTGGTGCGGCCCCCGCGAGGAGGTCGAGTTCGCCTACGGCGGGCAGGCCCACGTCCCGTACCCGGACGACCCCGCCGGGCTCTCGGACGAGCAGTGGGCGCACTACGTCTTCTTCCGCGGCAACACCAAGGGCCGCTTCGCCGAGCGCTGGCACCACAGCGTCGGCTGCCGCCGCTGGTTCACCGCGATCCGCGACACCGCCACCTACCGCTTCGAGCGCGTCTCCCGCCCCGACGACCCGAGGCCGGTGACCCCGTGACCGGCCCGTTCCGCACCGCCGAGGGCGGCCGCATCGATCGCGGCACCACCGTCGAGTTCACCTTCGACGGGCAGACCCTCCCCGGCCACCCCGGCGACACCCTGGCCTCCGCACTGCTCGCGAACGGCCGGCACCGGGTCGCCACCAGCGTCAGGCTCGGCCGGCCCCGGGGCATCGCCGCGGCCTGGGCCGAGGACCCGGGCGGGCTGGTGCAGATCGAGGAGCCCTTCCCCGAGCCGATGCTGCTGGCCACCACCGTCGAGCTCTCCGACGGGCTGGCCGCCTCCGGCCTGCCGGGACGGGGCCGTCTGGCCGACGTCCCCGACTCCGCCCGCTACGACGCGGTCCACCACCACGTCGACGTGCTGGTCGTCGGCGCCGGACCCGCGGGGCTGGCCGCCGCGCTCACCGCCGCCCGGGCCGGGGCCCGCGTCGCGCTGGTGGACGAGCAGTCCGAGGCCGGCGGCTCGCTGCTGTCGGGCACCGACCGGCTCGACGACGCCCCGGCGCCGGACTGGGTGGCGGAGGCGGTCGCGGAGCTGGCCGCGCACCCGGAGGTGCGGCACCTGCAGCGCACCACCGCGTTCGGCAGCTACGACGACGGCTTCGTCCTGGCGCTCGAGCGGCGGACCGACCACCTCGGGACGGCCGCGCCCCGCCACCTGTCCCGGCAGCGGGTGTGGCGGTTCCGGGCCCGCAGGGTGGTCGTCGCGACCGGGGCGCACGAGCGCCCGGTCGTCTTCGCCGACAACGACCGCCCCGGGACCATGCTCGCCGGCGCCGCCCGCACGTTCCTGCACCGCTACGGCGTGCTGCCCGGCCGCGAGGCCGTCGTCTTCACGACCAACGACAGCGCCTACGACGCGGCCCTCGACCTCTCCCGGGCCGGGGTGCGGGTGCAGGCGGTGGTCGACGCCCGGCCGGCGGGCTCGCCGCGCCGGTCCGAGGAGTGCGAGCGGGCCGGGATCCGGGTCCTGCCCGGCGCCGTCGTGACCGGCACGCGGGGCGTCGAGCGGGTGACGCACGCCCTCGTCGCCCCGTACGCCGACGGCGAGGCCGGCGTGAGCAGCGCGATCCCCTGCGACCTGCTGCTGGTCAGCGGGGGCTGGAACCCCGCGGTGCACCTGTTCAGCCAGGCCCGCGGCCGGCTCCGCTACGACGAGGCCCTCGGCGCCTTCCTCCCCGGGGAGGAGCTCGACGGGCTGGCAGTCGCCGGCTCGGCCGCCGGCGTGACCCACCTGGCCGGTTGCCTGGCCGACGGGCAGCGGGTGGCCCGCGCGGCCCTGACCTCGCTGGGGATCGCGCCGGCGGGGGAGGACCGGCTGCCCACCGCCCCGGAGCCCGTCCCGCCGGCCGCGCCCCTGGTGCTGTGGCGGGTGCCGGACACCTCCGGCGCCGACGGCAGCACGCAGTTCGTCGACCTGCAGCGCGACGCGACGGTCGCCGACGTCGTCCGCGCGGTCGGCGCCGGCCTGCGCTCCATCGAGCACGTCAAGCGCTACACGACCATCGGCACCGCGCACGACCAGGGCAAGACCTCCGGCGTCCTCACCTCCGGGATCGTCGCCGAGCTGCTCGGGGTCCCGGTGCAGGACACCGGCACGACCACGTTCCGGCCGCCGTACACCCCCGTGGCCTTCGCCGCGCTGGCCGGCCGCGACCGCGGCCGGCTGTTCGACCCCGAGCGGGTCACCGCCCTGCACGGGTGGCACGTGGCGGCCGGGGCGGTCTTCGAGGACGTCGGGCAGTGGAAGCGGCCCCGCTACTACCCGCGCCCCGGGGAGGACATGGCGGCCGCCGTCCTCCGCGAGTGCGCCGCCGCCCGCACCGGCGTCGGCATCCTCGACGGCTCCACCCTCGGCAAGATCGACGTCCAGGGCCCCGACGCCGCCGTCCTGCTGGACCGGCTCTACACGAACCTGATGAGCAGCCTGAAGGTCGGCTCGGTCCGGTACGGCGTCATGTGCGGCGTCGACGGCATGGTCGTCGACGACGGCACGGTGCTGCGCCTGGCGGAGGACCGCTTCCTCGTCCTCACCACCACCGGCGGCGCGGCGAAGGTCCTCGACTGGATGGAGGAGTGGCTGCAGACCGAGTGGCCGGACCTGCGGGTCCACTGCACCTCGGTCACCGAGCAGTGGGCCACCCTCCCCGTCGTCGGCCCCCGCTCCCGCGACGTCGTCGGCGCCGTCTTCCCCGAGGTGGACGTCTCCGCCGAGGCGTTCCCCTTCATGACCTGGCGGGACACCGGCCTCGAGGGCGTGCCGGTCCGGCTGGCCCGGATCAGCTTCTCCGGCGAGCTGGCGTTCGAGGTCTACGTCAACCCCTGGTACGCGGTCGCGGTGTGGGAGCGGCTGCTCGAGGCCGGCCGCCCGCACGGCATCACGCCCTACGGCACGGAGACGATGCACGTCCTCCGCGCGGAGAAGGGCTACCCGATCATCGGGCAGGACACCGACGGCACCGTCACCCCGCACGACCTCGGCATGGCCTGGGCGGTGTCGAAGAAGAAGCCGGACTTCGTCGGCAAGCGCTCGTTCGCCCGGCCGGCCAACCAGGACCCGTCGCGCAAGCAGCTGGTCGGGCTGCTGCCGGTGGACCGGGAGACCGTGCTGCCGGAGGGCTCGCAGATCGTCGAGTTCGCCGCCGACGGCGAGCTGCCGCCCCCGCCGGTCCCGATGCTGGGCCACGTCACCTCCAGCTACCGCAGCGCCGAGCTCGCCCGCCCCTTCGCGCTGGCCCTGCTCAAGGGCGGCCGGGACCGCATCGGCGACACCGTCCACGTCCCCGTCGACGGCACCCTCGTCCCGGTCGAGGTCACCGGCTCGGTGCTGGTCGACCCGGAAGGAGCTCGCCGCGATGGCTGAGCTGACCCGCACCCACCCCCTCGAGGCGTGGACCGGCGCCTTCCAGGGGCTGCCCGGGACGATCGGCATCACCGCCGAGCCGTTCGTCGCGACGGTCGACGTCCGGCTCGGCGCGGTGGACGCCGCGGCGACGGCGGCACTCGGCGTCGCGCTGCCGACGACCCCGAACACCTGGGTGCCGGCCGGCGCCGGGCGGGCCGTCTGGCTCGGCCCCGACGAGTGGCTGCTCACCAGCACCACCGAGGCCCCCGAGGAGCTGGAGGCCCGGGTCCGCGCCGCCGTCCTGCCGCTGGGCGGCTCCGCGACCGACGTCTCCGCCCAGCGGATCGGCCTGCGGCTCACCGGTGCGCGGGTGCGCGACGTCCTGGCCAGGGGTTGCGCGATCGACCTGCACCCGCGGGTGTTCGGCCGGGGGAGCAGCGCCCAGAGCACGCTGGGCCGGGCGGGCGTCGTCCTGCTCGGCCTGTCCGACACCGGCGACGACGTCGTCGTCCTCGTCCGGTCGTCCTTCGCCGGCTACCTGGCCGACTGGCTGCTCGACGCGGCCCTCGAGTTCACCCCCACCACCGCTGGTCAGGAGTAGAGCCATGTCCACCACGCCTCGTGTGGTCGTCATCGGAGCGGGCATCGTCGGCGCCAACCTGGCCGACGAGCTGACCGCCCGCGGCTGGGACCGGGTCACCGTGGTCGACCAGGGCCCCCTCCCGCTGACCGGCGGGTCCACCTCGCACGCCCCCGGGCTGGTCTTCCAGACCAACGCCTCGAAGACGATGACCGCCTTCGCGAGCTACACGGTCGAGAAGCTCCTCGGCCTCGACGTCGACGGCGCCTGGTGCTTCAACCAGGTCGGCGGCCTCGAGGTGGCCACCACCCCGGAGCGGCTGGCCGACCTGCACCGCAAGCAGGGCTGGGCCACCTCCTGGGGCGTCGAGGCGCGGGTGGTCGACGTCGACGAGTGCGTGCGGCTGCACCCGCTGCTCGACGCCGGCCGCATCCTCGGCGGCCTGCACGTCCCCACCGACGGCCTGGCCAAGGCCTCCCGGGCGGTCGTCGCCCTGGCCCGCCGCGCCGAGGCGCGGGGCGCCCGCTTCCGGGGCTCGACCCGGGTGACCGGCATCGAGCAGGCCGGCGGCCGGGTGACCGGGGTCCGGACCCCGGACGGCGTCATCCCCGCCGACGTGGTCGTCTCCTGCGCCGGCTTCTGGGGCCAGGAGCTCGGCGCGATGGTCGGGATGGCCGTCCCGCTGCTGCCGCTGGCCCACCAGTTCGTCTGGACCGGTCAGGTGCCCGACCTCGTCGGCCGCAACGACGAGCTCACCGAGGCGAGCCTGCCGATCCTGCGCCACCAGGACCAGGACCTCTACTTCCGGGAGCGCGCCGACCGTCTCGGGATCGGGTCCTACGCCCACCGGCCGATGCCGGTCGACCTGCGCGAGCTGCCCCAGGACGACGGCGTCCGCGAGTCCGCGATGCCCTCGATGCTGCCCTTCACCGAGGAGGACTTCGCCCCGGCCTGGGAGCAGAGCCGGCTGCTGCTGCCCTCGCTGCGCTCGGCGAAGGTCGACACCGGCTTCAACGGCGTCTTCTCGTTCACCCCCGACGGCGCCCCGCTGGTCGGGGAGTCGCGGGACGTCGCCGGCTTCTGGATCGCCGAGGCGGTCTGGGTGACGCACTCGGCCGGGGTGGCCCGCTCGGTGGCCCAGCTGCTCGTCGACGGCCGCAGCGAGGTCGACCTGCACGGCTGCGACGTGCACCGCTTCGAGGACGTGCAGCTGGCGCCGGAGTACGTCAGCGAGACCTCGCAGCAGAACTTCGTCGAGGTCTACGACGTGGTCCACCCGCTGCAGCCCCGGCTCTCGCCGCGCGACCTGCGGGTCAGCCCCTTCCACGCCCGGCAGCAGGAGCTCGGCGCGGTCTTCCTCGAGGTCGCCGGCTGGGAGCGGCCGCACTGGTACGAGGCCAACGCCGGCCTGGTGGACGAGCTGCCCGCGGAGTGGGTGCCGCCGGAGCGCGACGCGTGGGCGGGGCGGTTCTGGTCCCCGATCGCGGCGGCCGAGGCGTGGCGGACCCGCACCGCCGTCGCGATGTACGACATGACGCCGCTCAAGCGGCTCGAGGTCAGCGGCCCCGGCGCCCTCGCCCTGCTGCAGCGGCTGACGACCGGCGAGATGGACAAGTCCGTCGGGTCGGTGACCTACGCGCTCGCCCTCGACGAGGCCGGCGGCATCCGCAGCGACCTCACCGTGGCCCGGCTCGGGGAGCAGCTGTTCCAGGTCGGCGCCAACGGCCCCCTCGACCTCGACCACCTCCTGCGCCAGGCGCCGGACGACGGCAGCGTGCTGGTCCGCGACGTCACCGGCGGCACCTGCTGCATCGGCCTGTGGGGCCCGCGGGCCCGCGACCTGGTCCAGCGGGTCAGCACCGACGACTTCTCCCGGGACGGGCTGAAGTACTTCCGCGCGAAGCGGGCCCGCATCGGGGGAGTGCCGGTGACGGCGATGCGCCTGTCCTACGTCGGCGAGCTCGGCTGGGAGCTCTACGCGAGCGCCGACACCGGCCGGCGGTTGTGGGACGTGCTGTGGCACGCCGGCCAGGACCTCGGGGTGGTCGCGGCGGGCCGCGCGGCCTTCAACAGCCTGCGGCTGGAGAAGGGCTACCGCGCCTGGGGCCACGACATGACCACCGAGCACGACCCGTACGAGGCCGGTCTCGGGTTCGCCGTCCGCCGGCAGAAGCAGGCCGACTTCGTCGGGCGGGCGGCGCTCGCCGGCAGGAGCGAGGACACCGTGACCCGCCGGCTGTCCTGCCTGACCGTCGACGACGGCCGCAGCGTCGTCCTCGGTCACGAACCGGTCCGCGTCGACGGCGTTCCGGCCGGCTACGTGACCAGCGCGGCGTTCGGGCACACCGTCGGCAGGCCGATCGCGTACGCCTGGCTGCCGGCCTCGGCGACCGTCGGCACGAGGGTCGAGATCGAGTACTTCGGCCGCCGTGTCCCGGCGACCGTCGCCGCCGAGCCGCTCGTCGACCCGGAGATGACCCGCATCCGCGGCTGAGGGGAGACCCCCGTCGCCGCCCCGCGCGAACGGCGGGGGCGGGGTGTCGGCTCAGATGACGGCGCGGATCGTCCGCTCGAAGCCGAGGACGTGCTCGCGGGCGAGGTCGTCGGCCCGGTCGGCGTCCCCGGCGGCGATCGCCCGCAGCAGCTCCACGTGTTCACGGACGTGCACGTCCACCGTGGGGAGCCGGTCGAGGAACAGGCAGAAGATCCGTGTCGCCAGGTTGTCGTAGCGGATCAGGACGTCCTCGAGGTGGGGGTTGCCCGCGGCCCGGTAGATGGTCCGGTGCACGGCGAGGTCCCACCGCATGAGCTCGGCCCGGTCGACCTCGGCGACGTCCAGCTGCTCGATGTGCGCGGCCAGCTCCTCGAGGCCGGCCGCCCCGGTCCGGGGGGCGCGCTCGGCGGCCCGGCGGGCGGCCAGCGGCTCGAGCTGCGCCCGGATCTCGGAGATGTGCGCCAGGTCGGAGATGTCCATGCCGGTCGCGAACGTGCCCCGCCGCGGGTAGGACACCACGAGCCGGTCGCCCTCCAGCCGCTTGAGCGCCTCGCGGACCGGGGTCCGGCCCACCCCCAGCGCCCCGGCCAGCTCGTCGTCGTCGATCGGGTCGCCCGGCCGGATGTCCAGCATGATCAGCCGGTCCCGGATCGCCACGTAGGCCCGGTCCGCCAGGGAGGTGGCGGCCGAGGGGTCCGACTCCAGCGGTGCGGCGGTCACGCGCAGATCGTAGAGGCGGACGGCCATCGGGTCTTGCCTCGCCAGAGGGATCGACATACCGTGATCCTAGTACTGATATACCAATCCCCTGTTCACTTCTGTGGCAGTTCACGTCGCGGTGGGGGAGAGGGAGGCACGGGTGACCATCAGCGCCTTCGACCTCTTCAGGGTGGGGATCGGCCCGTCCAGCTCACACACCGTCGGGCCCATGCGGGCCGCCCGCGCCTTCGCCGCCCGCCTGGCCGGGGAGGGGCTGCTCGGGCGGGTGGCCGGCGTCCGGTGCGAGCTGTTCGGCTCGCTCGGCGCCACCGGGCACGGCCACGGCACCGTCCCGGCCGTCGTCCTCGGCCTGGAGGGCGAGCAGCCCGACCTCGTCGACCCGCGCGCGGCCGGGCCGCGGGTCGAGACCGTGCGCCGCGAGGGCCGGCTGCTGCTGGCCGGCACGCGCCCCGTCGCCTTCTCGGTGGACGACGACGTGGTTCTGCACCGGCGCCGGCGGCTGGACTTCCACAGCAACGGCATGCGCTTCGTGGCCGTGGACGCCGCGGGCGCCCCGCTCTGCCGCCGCGAGTACTACTCGGTGGGCGGCGGCTTCGTCCTCGACGAGGACGAGGCGCGCGCCCCGGTGGCCGTCGAGGTCGGCTCGCCGGTGCCCTTCCCCTTCCGCACCGGCGAGGAGCTGCTGGCGCACACCCGGGAGACCGGGCTGCGGATCAGCGACGTGGTGCTGGCCAACGAGCTGACCCGGCGGAGCGAGGCGGAGGTCCGCGCCGGGCTGCTGCACGTCTGGGCGGTGATGCAGGAGTGCGTGGACCGCGGCACCCGGACCACCGGCGTCCTGCCCGGGGGCCTCGCGGTCCGCCGGCGCGCGGCCGCGCTGCGCGCCCGGTTGGAGACGGGCGCGGACGAGACCGACCCGCTGCGCGCGATGGAGTGGGTCACCCTCTACGCCCTGGCGGTCAACGAGGAGAACGCCGCCGGCGGGCGGGTGGTCACCGCGCCGACGAACGGCGCCGCCGGCATCGTCCCGGCCGTCCTGCACTACTACCGCGACTTCGTCGGCTCCTGCTCCGAGGACGGGGTGGTGCGTTTCCTGCTCACCGCCGCGGCGATCGGGCTGCTGTTCAAGGAGAACGCCTCGATCTCCGGCGCGGAGGTGGGCTGTCAGGGCGAGGTCGGCTCGGCCTGCTCGATGGCCGCCGCGGGCCTGGCCGAGGTCCTCGGCGGGACGCCGGAGCAGGTGGAGAACGCCGCCGAGATCGGCATCGAGCACAACCTCGGCCTCACCTGCGACCCGGTGGGCGGGCTGGTGCAGATCCCGTGCATCGAGCGCAACGCCGTCGGCTCGATCAAGGCGATCACCGCGGCCCGCATGGCCGTGCGCGGGGACGGCCGGCACCACGTCCCGCTCGACACGGCCATCAAGACGATGCGCGAGACCGGCGCCGACATGAAGGACGCCTACAAGGAGACCGCCCGTGGCGGGCTGGCCCTCAACCTGGTCGAGTGCTGAGGAGGCACCCGTGTCCCACCCGTTCACCCTCACGCTCAGCTGCCAGGAGCGCCCCGGCATCGTGCACGCGGTCAGTTCGTTCCTGTTCGAGCACGGCTGCGACATCGTCGAGCACCAGCAGTTCGACGACGCGGTCCGCGGCCAGCTGTTCCTGCGGACGGCGTTCGTCTGCGCGCAGGACACCGACGCCGACCGCCTGTCGGAGGGGTTCCGTGCGGTGGCCGACGAGTTCGGCATGGCGTACCAGGTCACCGGCGGCCAGCCGCAGCGCGTGCTCGTCATGGTGTCCAGGCTCGGCCACTGCCTCAACGACCTGGTCTTCCGGTGGCGGGCCGGCAGCCTCGGCGCCGACCTGGTCGCCGTGGTCTCCAACCACGAGGACCTGCGCCCGATGGCCGAGGCGGCCGGGCTGCCGTTCTCCCACGTGCCGGTGACGCCGGCGACCAGGCGCGAGGCCGAGGCGCGGCTGCTCGAGCTGGTCGACGAGCACCGGGCCGACCTGGTCGTGCTCGCCCGGTACATGCAGGTGCTCTCCGACGAGACGTGCGCCGCCCTGCACGGCCGGATGATCAACATCCACCACTCGTTCCTGCCGGGCTTCAAGGGCGCCAAGCCCTACCACCAGGCCTTCGACCGCGGCGTGAAGCTCGTCGGCGCGACGGCCCACTACGTCACGCCCGACCTGGACGAGGGGCCGATCATCGAGCAGGAGGTCATCCGCATCGACCACACCTTCGACCCGCGCGCCCTCGCCACGGTCGGCCAGGACGCCGAGGCCCTGGCCCTGTCCCGGGCGGTGCGCTGGCACAGCGAGCGGCGGGTGCTGCTCAACGGCAACAGCACGGTCGTCTTCCGCTGATCCCGGCCGACCGCAGGCGCGGCATCCTGCCGGGCCCCCGCTCCCAACGGGCCGCTCGACGCGCTGACCTGCGCTCTCGTGGCCACGGGCGGACCGGCGCGGGACGCCGGGTCAGGCGTTCTCGTCGGCCGGCTTCCGGGCCCGGACGGCTGGACCCGCATCGGCTCGCCCGGCATCTTCGGGGAGCGAACCACGAAAGCGCTGTTCAGACCGGCACAACCGCAGGTCGGCGTCGAGCGTCAGTGGGTGGGTTGTCGGGCGAATTGTCGCGTCCGGACCGGCACGGAGTATCGGTCAGCCGTAGACGTCGGCGCGGTGCGAGATGCGCACGACCCTGACGAGGACCTCGTCGTCGTGGATCGAGTAGATGACGCGGTACTGGCCCCGTCGCGCGGACCAGTAGCCCTCGAGATCGAAGCGCAGCGGCTTCCCGACGCGGTACGGGTCCGCAGCCAGCGGCCCGAAGAGGAAGTCGACGACCGCGACAGCCACCGGCTCGGGGAGGTCGCGCTCGATGGCGCGCTTGGCCGCTGCCGAGAGGACGACGGTGTGGCGAGGAGGGCCGGTCACCGCCGGCGGGCCGCGAGTGCGGCACGCACTTCAGCCTCGCCGTAGACCTCACCGGCGGCCATCGCTGCCTCGGCCTGCCTGATGTCCGAGCGTGCTCGGGGATCGGAGAGGATCTCCAGGGTCTCCATCAGGGACTCGTAGTCCTCGACGGCGAGGATGACCGCGACCGGGCTGCCGTTCCTGGTGACCGTGACGCGCTCGTGCGTGCCGGCGACCTCGTCGATCACCTGGCTGAAGTGCGCCTTGACCGCCGCCAGCGACTGCACCGTCATGACCTCAATCGTGGTCAGATGGCCGGCTGTGGTCAAGGAGCGGCACCTGACAGGTCACACGGAGGGTTGGCGCCGAAGGGCGAGGTGCCGATCTGCTCCTCTACGGCGCGCATGGCCGTCGGGTCGATCCCTGGCAGTGCCGCCAAGGGTCGGTCGAGGTCGGGGATCACGAGCAGCGACGCCGTGGAGATGAGCGCGGTGACGCCGAGAAGAGTCCACCGCAGGCTCGGGTGGATGTCGCGGCCGGCGAGCGCGGCCGTGGACGCGACGGCGATGGCGACGCAGCAGATCAGGAGCGCCGTCGCGATGGCCGGCACCGATGGCACGGCCTCGGCGAGACGGTCCCACCGCGCTGTGACGCGGCCGCGCTCGGCGGCCACGACCTGGGCCACCAGGGTCTCGCTGATGCCGGCCTGCTGCGCCCGGACGACCGCGGCCGCGACCCGCGCGTCGGCGTTCCTGGAGATCGACGACGTGTGGCGAGTCGCCTCGAGCGAAGCCCACCCCGGCCGTGCGACGGCGCGGGCACAGCAGCGCAGCAGGCCGCCGAGGTCGGGACCGGTCGGCGACGGGAGGAGCGCCGCCCCTCCGGCTTCCGTCGCCACGGCGCCGGCCTCGTCGTCGGCGGCGTCGTGGTGTCCTCGTACGACGAGAACGTCTGCACGAGGACGAACGCCGGCACGAGCGCGACGAGGATGCGTACCGGGGCCAACAGGTCGGTCAGCGGGATGCCCTCGGCTCAGCCCCCTGCCACCGGTGGTGCGGTGGGGTCGGCCGCCTCGGTCGTGACTTCCCGGAGCACGTAGTCCTCGATGGCCTCCAGGTCGTGGGTGGAGCGTTTCACGATCGTGAGCAGGTCGCTCATCTTGCTGACCTCCTCGATCTGCTCCTTGATGAACCACTGCATGAACTGGTCGGAGGCGAAGTCGTTCTCCCGCCGCGCGATCCCGATCAGCGCGCCGATCTGCTCGGTGACCCGCTTCTCCTGCTCCAGCGCCAGGGCGACCGGCGCGACGACGTCGGGGAACTCGTTGACCGGGGCCGCGACGGCGGGGATGCGCACCGGCGCGTCGGAGTCGAGCAGGTAGCGGACCATCATCATGGCGTGCTGCCGCTCCTCGAGCGCCTGGTCGAAGAAGAGCTGTGCCGTCCGGGGCATGGTCAGCTGGTCGAAGTACACCGCGCAGGAGACGTACTGCTGGTGCGCGGCGAACTCGTTGCCGATCTGCGTGTTCAGCAGCTCGACGAAGGCGGGGGCGGCCATCGGGACTCCCGGACGTGTGCGGTGGCGGTCACCGGACGTTAACCTGTGACCCGCCGGTGCCCGTGGATCACCCGCAGAGGGAAGGCTAGCCTCACCGGGTGGCCAAGTCGGCGGGCATGCCCAAGAAGAAGTGTTGCCAGGCCAGGCCGCGCTGCAAGCGGTGTCCCCTCCGCGCCCTCGCCGAAGGGACGCTCCCGCCGGGCTACACGGTCAAGAAGCGCCGCCTGGTCAAGCTGGACAAGGCCGACAAGGTGCTCGCCAAGAGCAGTCGGAAGGCTGCCTGATCCCTCCCTCCCCACCGCGCCGCCGGGCGGTGGTCAGCCGGCCTTGCGTGGTCACGGGCCCGTGTCAGCGCTGATGCGGGCCGCGGCCGCCGGGATCCAGTCGTGACTGGCATCGAGTCCCTCGGCGGTAGCTGCGGCGCGCAGGGTCGCTGCCGCCGTCTCGGGTGGCTGGCCCATCGCTCGATCTCTTGCCAGTTCGTACACGGCGAGCGCCTTCAGGCGCTGCTCGAGCGGTAGGCCCGCCAGCAGGCTTCTCCAGTCGTCCTCCACCCGTGAGGTCGTGCCCTCCGACACGCGGACCATGCCGGTCG
This sequence comes from Geodermatophilus sp. SYSU D00684, assembly GCF_054050455.1. Lineage (NCBI taxonomy): Bacteria > Bacillati > Actinomycetota > Actinomycetes > Geodermatophilales > Geodermatophilaceae > Geodermatophilus > Geodermatophilus sp. SYSU D00684. Next base: position 120,577 of record NZ_JBJGZI010000014.1, read on the forward strand.
TTCGGTCAGGATCACTCGCGAGGAGGGGAGCCGATGGTCCCGCCCTCCGGAGCGCTGACGGCCTTCACCATCGACCGGGTCAGCAGGCCGGCCGCGACGGCCGCGGCAGCCGCGATCGCGGACCGGAGCAGACGGTCTCTGACATCCATGGCGACCTCCGGAGGGAGAGGTGTGCGACGGAGCGACGGGGGAGTGCGCGAGCAGCACCGGAGGACGGGGGGTGCCTGTCGAGTGAGCGCTGCGCTCCGCTTGCGTCGAGCGCCGGATCACTCGTTTGCACTGGCAGGCCGCCTGGCGCGGCTGGGCTGCACGCGCATCGGCTCGCCCGGCATCTTCGGGTAGTCCGGCGGATAGGGCAGGTCGCCCAGGCCCTGGTCCGCGGCCTGGCGCTCGGCGAGTTCGAGCAGCGGCTCGATGGAGTAGGCGTGCCCGGCCAGCCCGGCGTGCTTGTCACCGACCGCCCGGAAGCGCTCCGGCATGGTCAGCACGGTGAAGTCGAACGGCGAGACGTCGGGCAGCTCGTCCCAGTCCAGCGGGGCGCTCACCGGCGCGTGCGGCTTGGGCCGGATGGAGTACGCCGAGGCGATCGTGCGGTCCCGGGCCATCTGGTTGTAGTCGATGAAGATCTTCTCGCCGCGCTCCTCCTTCCACCACGACATCGTCACGCGGTCGGGCAGCCGGCGCTCCAGCTCGCGGCCGAACGCGATCACCGCGCGGCGCACGTCGGTGAACGTCCACCGCGGCTGGATCGGCACGTACACGTGCACCCCGCGGCCGCCGGAGGTCTTCGGCCAGCCCTCCATGCCGAGCTCGTGCAGCAGCTCCCGCACGTGCGGCGCGACCCACACGGCGTCGGCGAAGTCGGTGCCGGGCTGCGGGTCCAGGTCGATGCGGATCTGGTTCGGGGACTCGACGTCGGTCCGGTCCACCGGCCACGGGTGGAAGGTGAGCGTGCCGAGGTTGGCGCACCACGCGACGACGGCGACCGAGTCCGGCGCGATCTCGTCGGCGGTCCGCCCGCTGGGGAAGGTGATGTGCGCCGTCGGCACCCAGTCGGGCGCGTTCTTGGGCACCCGCTTCTGGTAGAAGGCGTCGCCGGTGTTGTCCATCCGGGTCGACAGCCGCGCGCCCTCGAACACGCCGCCGGGCCAGCGCTCCAGCGTCGTCGGCCGGTCCCGGAGGGCGAACAGGATGCCCTCGCCGACGCTGACGAAGTACTCGACGACGTCGATCTTCCGGATGCCGCGCTCGGCGAAGTACGGCTTCTCCGGGTTGGAGACCCGCACCTCGTGCCCGTCGACGGTCAGCGTGACCGCGTCCCTGCTGCTCGCCATCCGCTCAGCTCCCCGGTCCGGGGCGGCTCAGGCCGGGCACGTCAGCCCGTCCTGGGGCGCCGTGAGGTCGATCAGGTAGGCGTTGACCGCCGCGGTGACGCAGTCGGTCTTCGGGTAGGCGGTGTGCCCCTGGCCCTGCCAGACCAGCAGCGTGCCGGCGGTGAGGTCCTCGGCCATGTCCTCGGCGCCGGGCAGTGGCGTCACCGGGTCCCCGGAGGTGCCGACGACGAGGATCGGCGCGCTGCCCTCGGCGTCCCGCTCGGGCAGCGGCGTGCGCGCGGCGTCCCACACGCCGCAGGTGTAGAGGCTGGAGGCGACCTTGGCGCCGAACAGCGGGTACCGCTGCGACCACTCCTGAGCCAGTTGCAGCACCTCCTCCTCGGAGAACGCCTCGTCGTCGGGGGTGTCGGCGCAGCTGATCGCGAAGTCGGCGTCGAGCCGGTTGGTGTACGTGCCGTCCTGGAGCCGGCCGGCGGAGGAGTCGGCGATCGAGAAGAGGCCCGCCGCGTCGCCGTTGCGCGCGGCGGCCAGCGCCTGCGAGAGCTGCGGCCACGACCCGGTGTCGTAGAGGGCCGCGGTGACGGCGGTGAGGACGACGCCCGGAGTCGCGGTGCGGGTCTCCCCGGGCCGGCTGCTCGGGATGGGCGTCGTCGCGGCGGCGGTCAGCAGGTCCTGCACGAACGTCCGCGGGTCGGCGCCGACCGGGCACCCGGAGACCAGGGCCACGCAGTCGGCGGCGAACGTGTCGAACCCGGCCTCCAGCCCGGCCGCCTGGGCCTCGGCGTCGGCCTGCGGGTCGGCGTCGGGGTCGACGGCGGCGTCGAGGACCATCGCGCGCACGTTCTCCGGGAACAGCTCGGCGTAGGTGGAGCCGAGCGTGGTGCCGTAGGAGTAGCCGAGGTAGCTCAGCTGCTCGTCGCCCAGTGACTCGCGCAGCAGGTCCATGTCGCGCGCGGTGTCGACGGTGTTGAACGTGCCGAGCGCGTCGCCGTACTCCTCGGCGCAGGCGTCGGCGGCCTCGTCGGTGAGCGCGAGGACCTCGTCCATCTGCTGCTGGGTGGTCGGCCGCGGCTCGGCGGCGACGATGCGGTCCTTGAGCTCGGTGGGGATGCACTCGACCGGCGTGGACAGGCCGACGCCGCGCGGGTCGAAGCCGACCAGGTCGAAGCGGCGCAGCACGTCCTCGGGCAGCGACAGCGCCAGGCTCAGCGCGGCGTCGGCGCCCGAGCCGCCGGGACCGCCCGGGTTCACCAGCAGCGAGCCGATCCGGTCGGTCTGCCCGGCCAGCTTCGCGCGGACGAGGAACAGCGGCAGCGTCGCGCCCTCGGGGTCGTCGTGGTCGATGGGCACCTCGGTGCGGCCGCACTCGAAGGCGAGGTCGCGCTCGCTGCCCGGTGTCCCGGCGATGAGCTCGGTGATCTGCGCGTCGCAGTCGGTCCAGGTGATCGGCGCGGCCTCCGGCTCGGCCGGCGTCGAGGAGGCGGCCGACGACGAGGCGTCCGCCGAGTCCGGGCCCGAGTCCGAGAAGGAGCTACAGCCGGTGACCGCCAGGAGCAGCCCTGTCGAGGCGGCGAGGATGCCGCGGCGCAGACGCATGCTCACGACGGTAGGAGGCGCGCCGCGCCGGCCGTCCCGCAGGTGCCGGTCACCCGTTGAACACCTCGGCCAGGTCGTAGCGGACCGGGACCTCGAGCTGGTCGTAGGTGCAGCTCTCCGGCGTCCGGTCGGGCCGCCAGCGGAGGAACTGCCCGGTGTGCCGCAGCCGCCGTCCCTCCAGCTGGTCGTACTTGATCTCGACGACGAGCTCCGGGCGCAGCGGCACCCAGGACAGGTCCTTCTTCGCGTTCCACCGGCTCTGCGCGCCGGGCATCCGGTGCTCGCCGTTCTCCTGCACCTCGGCGTTCGCCCAGTCCTGCCACGGGTGCCCGTCGAGCGCCTGGGCCCGGTAGGGCGCCAGCTCCTCGACCAGCTCGGCGCGCCGCGCCATGGGGAACGACGCCGCGACGCCGACGTGCTGCAGGCCGCCGTCGTCGTAGAGGCCGAGCAGCAGCGAGCCCACGACCGGCCCGCTCTTGTGCCAGCGGAACCCGGCGACCACGCAGTCGGCAGTGCGCACGTGCTTGACCTTGGTCATCAGCCGCTGGTCGGGGCCGTAGGGAAGTTCGGCGTCCTTGGCGACGACGCCGTCGAGGCCGGCGCCCTCGAACTCGTCGAACCAGCGCTGCGCGATCGCCGCGTCCCGGGTGACCGCGGTGACGTGCACCCGCTCGTGCCGGCGGTCCAGCACCTCGCGCAGCCGCCGCCGGCGCTGCGCGAACGGCGTCTCCATCAGCGACTCGTCCCCGAGGGCCAGCAGGTCGAAGGCGACGAAGTGCGCCGGCGTCTGCCCGGCCAGCAGGTCCACCCGCGACTTCGCCGGGTGGATGCGCTGCAGCAGCGACTCGAAGTGCAGCCGGTCGCCCTGCGGCACGACGATCTCGCCGTCGACGACGCAGCGCTCGGGGAGGGCCTCCTTGACCGCGGCCACGACCTCGGGGAAGTAGCGGGTGAGCGGGCGCTCGTTGCGGCTGCCGAGCTCCACCTCGTCGCCGTCGCGGAAGACGATGCAGCGGAAGCCGTCCCACTTGGGCTCGTAGAACAGCCCGTCCCCGGTCGGGAGCTTCGTCGTGGCCTTGGCCAGCATCGGCTTGACCGGCGGGAGCACGGGCAGGTCCATGCAGGTCAGTCAACCAGCGGACCCCCGCACCGGCAGACCACCGTCGACCGGACGGGTGGCGGGCGGGACTCGGTCCACCGCGTAGCGGGTGAACAGGACGCCGTCCTCCTCGAGCACCTGCACCAGCCGCGGGCGGACGACGTCGCGCAGCGCCCGGTCCAGCAGCCGCGCCTGCCCGCCGACCAGCGCCGGGGAGACGGTGAGGTCCAGCTCGTCGACGACGCCCGCGTCCAGCGCCGCCGACAGCAGCGACGGCCCGCCCTCGCACAGCACCTGCTCGAAGCCGCGGTCGGCGAGCCGGTCCAGGGCGAGCGGCAGGTCCACGTCGGCGTCCCCGCACACCAGCACGTCCACCCCGGCGTCGGCCAGCGCGGCCCGGTGGGCGGCGTCCGCCGCGGCGCACGTCACCAGCAGCGTGGGCGGCCGCGCCAGCCGGCCCCCGGGCGCGAGCGAGGCGCGGCGCGACACCACCGCGACCGGCAGCTCCGGCGCCCGGCCGAGCGCCGCGCGCCGCCGCCCGACCGGCGAGTCCGCCGTCACCGGGCCGTAGCCCTCGCCGGCCGCCGTCCCGTGCCCCACCAGGACGACGTCGGCCAGCGCGCGCAGCGTCGAGAACACCCGGCGGTCGCCGGGCGAGCCGAGCCCCGCGCTGACGCCGTCCACGGTGACCGCGCCGTCGAGCGAGGCGACGAAGTCCACGCGGAGCGAGCGCCCGGGCGGCAGCGCGTAGGCCTCGGCCAGGTCGTCGTCGGTCAGGTCCGCCCCGTCGGGGGAGGGGAGCAGCCGGCGCATCAGCTGGTGAGGACGGCCGCGCTCTCGGCCGGGACGGTCACCGTCGCGCCGTCCACGGACGGCTCGTCGGCGGTCGCGAACAGCACCCCGGTGGCCGGGCGGTCCAGCTCCACCTGCTGCGGCTGCCCGGACAGGTTGGCCACCACCCGCAGCGCACCGCGGTGCACCACGAGCACGCGGTCGTCGTCGTCCCAGCCGACCTCGACCGCCGACAGGTCGGGGTCGACCAGGTCCGGGTGCCGCCGGCGCAGCGCCAGCAGCGTCCGGTGCACCTCGAGCAGCCGCGCGTGCGGTTCCCGGCCGGGCTCGGACCAGTCCAGCTTCGAGCGGCGGAAGGTCTCGGGGTCCTGCGGATCGGGCACCTCGTCGGCGTCCCAGCCGTGCTCGGCGAACTCGTTCTTGCGGCCCTCGGCCGTCGCGCGGCCGATGTCCGGGTCGGTGTGGCTGGTGAAGAACTGCCACGGCGTCGAGGCGCCCCACTCCTCGCCCATGAACAGCATCGGCGTGAACGGGCCGGTGAGCACCAGGGTCGCGCCGACGGCGAGCAGGCCGGGGGACAGCGTCGCCGAGACGCGGTCCCCGATGGCGCGGTTGCCGACCTGGTCGTGGTCCTGCAGGTAGCCGAGGAACTTCCAGCCGGGCAGCCGCGCGGTGTCCACCGGCCGGCCGTGGGAGCGGCGGCGGAAGCTCGACCACGTGCCGTCGTGGAAGAAGGCGCCGGTGAGGGTCTTGGCCAGCCCCGCGAGGCCGGCCTCGGCGAAGTCGCCGTAGTAGCCCTGGCCCTCGCCGGTGAGCGTCGCGTGCAGCGCGTGGTGGAAGTCGTCGCTCCACTGGGCGTGGATGCCGGTGCCGCCGGCCACCCGCGGGGTGACCATCCGGGGGTCGTTCAGGTCGCTCTCGGCGATGAGCGTGAGCGGCCGGCCGACCGCGACCGAGAGCCGGTCGACCTCCTGCGCCATCTCCTCGAGCACGTGGGTGGCGCGCTCGTCGACCAGCGCGTGGACGGCGTCCAGCCGCAGCCCGTCGACGTGCATGTCGCGCAGCCACATCAGGGCGTTGTCCAGGATGTACCGGCGCACCTCGTCGGAGTCCGGCCCGGACAGGTTGACCGACTCGCCCCAGGTGTTCGCGCCGCCCTCGCTGAAGACCGGCATGAACAGCGGCAGGTAGTTCCCCGACGGGCCGAGGTGGTTGTAGACGACGTCCTGGATGACGCCGATCCCGCGCTGGTGGCAGGCGTCGACGAAGCGCTGGTAGGCCGCAGGGCCGCCGTAGCTCTCCTGCACCGTGTACCAGAGGACGCCGTCGTAGCCCCAGTTGTGGGTGCCGTCGAAGCCGTTGACCGGCAGCAGCTCGACGAAGTCGACGCCGAGGTCGGCGAGGTGGCCCAGCCGGTCGATGGCCGAGTCGAGGGTGCCCTCGGGGGTGAACGTGCCGACGTGCAGCTCGTAGACGACGCCGCCGGCCAGCGGGCGCCCGGTCCAGGCGCTGTCGCCCCACGCGTACGCCGACGGGTCGAACCGGCGGGACAGCCCGTGCACGCCGTCGGGCTGGCGGCGCGAGCGCGGGTCGGGGCGGGGCGTGTCGTCGTCGCCGAGCAGGTAGCCGTAGTCGGACTCCGGGCCGGCCTCGGCCTCGGCCCGCCACCAGCCGTCGTCGTCGCGGCGCATGTCGTGCACCGTGCCGTCGACCTGCAGGCGCACGCGCTCGGGCACGGGCGCCCAGACGGCGAACTCGACGGGTGCGGACATGCGGGGGCCTCCCAGCGGTAGTGCGGCTGACCGGTCCCTCTTGCCCGCTGCGGGCGCGGTCAACCGCGAGCGGCGGCCGGGGGAGCGGGTCCCCCGGCCACCGCCACGGGTCACGGCAGCTGCAGCTCCTGCCCGACGTAGATCTTGTTCGGGTCGCCGACCGTCCCGCTGTTGGCCGACCAGAGGGCCTTCCAGCCGCCCTCGACGCCCTGGGCTCGGGCGATCTTGCCCAGCGTGTCGCCGGACCGGACGGTGTACGAGCCGCCGGAGGCACCGGCGGCGGACTCGCCGGCGCGGGCGGCCGGGGCGGGCTCGGCCGGGGCGGGCGCGGCGGCGGGCGCGGCGGCCGGCGAGCCGGCCTCCGGGGCGTCCGGGTTCAGGCCCTTGCCGCAGGTGGGCCAGGCACCCGGGCCCTGGACGTCGAGCGTGCGCTCGGCGACGGCGATCTGCTGCGCCTTGGTGGCCAGGTCGGCGCGGGCGGCGTACTCGGTGCCGCCGAAGGCCGCCCAGGTGGACTGGCTGAACTGCAGGCCGCCGTAGTAGCCGTTGCCGGTGTTGATGCTCCAGTTGCCGCTGGACTCGCACTGGGCGACGGCGTCCCAGTCGTTCGGGGAGGCGGCCGAGGCCGGGCCGGCGGCGACGCCGATCGCGGCCGCGGCCACGCCGGTCGTCACGAGGGCACGGCGGAGCAGGGACGTGGACGTGCGCATGGGGGATCTCCGATCCGCCGCCTGCGAGGTGAGCTGTCGGGTTCGGAGCGATCGGTGCCCCGGCCGCGCAGAGCGCGGCTTCACCCCGAGGCGCTGCGTCCGGTCCCCCCGTGACCGCGGTGCAGGCGCCGAAGTGGGTCCCCCACCCCCGTCCTGGCTGTGCAGGAGGAACGGAGCCCGGCGGACGGGGTTCGGCGGACCGGCTCCGGCACGCGGCAGTCATTGGCCCGCGTGCGGGAGCAAACGTAACGGCCGCATCACGAGACGGCACACCCGCCCCACTCGTCACGGCGTGTCGCCCGGCGTCCCCGCGGCGGCGCGCGCCCGGCGGCCGGGGGGTGGTGCAGGACTCGGCGGCGCCGGCCGGCGCCGCCGTGACCTCCGTCTCATTCCCGGACGAGCAGGGCCACCGGCAGCCGGGCCAGCAGCTCGCCGACGGGCGCGCCGCCGGCGTCGGAGACGACCCGCGTGCCGGTGAGCACGTCGCGCCAGGCGCCGGTCGGCAGCGTCAGCGCGGTGTCGCCCCAGCCGGTGGCGGCCAGCGCGACCGGCAGCCGGGTCGCCACGGTCACCGCGCCGCCCTGCTCCCCGGACCCACGGTCGAAGGCGACGACGTGCTGCGCGGCCGACCCGGTGGCGGCCACCGGGGTGTAGCCGGTGAACAGCCCGGGCTCGTCCCGCCGCAGCCGCAGCGCCCGCGAGACGACGAGCAGCTTGGCCGCGCCGGTCTCGTCGACCTCGGGCACCTCCCCGCCGTCGAGCCGGGCCAGCAGCGCGCGCCGCTCGTCGTAGTCGACCGGGCGGCGGTTGTCGGGGTCGACGAGCGAGTGGTCCCACAGTTCGGTGCCCTGGTAGACGTCCGGGACGCCGGGCATCGTCAGCTGCAGCAGCTTCTGCGCCAGCCCGTTGGACCGGCCGGCCGGGGCGATCCGCGCGACGAACGCCTCGATCTCGCGGTTCGTGGCCTCGTCGTCGAAGGCGGCGTCGACCATCGCGTGCAGCTGCGCCTCGAACGCCTCGTCGACGTCGGTCCACGTGGTCGACTGCCCGGCCTCGCGGGCGGCCTTCTCGGCGTAGGCGTGCGCCCGCTCGCGGGACAGCGGCCAGGCGCCGACCAGGTTCTGCCACACCAGGTGCGCCAGCGGCCGGTCGGGCAGCGGGTGGCGGGACAGCCACCCGCGGACCAGGTCCGCCCACTCGGTCGGCACCTCGGCGAGAACGGCCAGGCGGGCCCGGGTGTCCTCGCTGCGCTTGGTGTCGTGCGTGGTGAGCGTCGTCATCGACTCCGGCTTGCGCTCCAGCCGCCGCGCCTGCGCCTCGTGGAACTCCTCCGGGGTGCTGCCGAAGCGGGCGGGGTCGCCGCCGACCTCGTTGAGCACCGCGAACCGCGCCCACCGGTAGTAGGCGCTGTCCTCGACGCCCTTGGCCATCACCGGGCCGCTGGTCTGCTCGAACCGGGTGGCCGCCTCGGTGCCGGCCTGCGCCAGCACCGGGTGCAGGGCGTCCACCGCGGCGACCAGGTCGGGGCGGCGGTCGCGGACGTCGCCCACGGCGGCGTCGAGGTGCTCGCGGCCGTCGGGCAGGTAGGTGCGGTAGACGGAGAACGAGGCCAGCAGCTCGGCCAGCGCCTCCTTCTCCGTCTCGACGTCGACGCCCGGCAGCTCGCCGATCACCCGCACCAGGCGGGCGACCTCGGAGCCGAGGATGCCGTCGGTGACCTCGCGCTTGCAGGCGTGCACCAGCTGCCCGTAGTCGACCGCCCGGCCGGACAGCTCGGTGTCCAGCGCGGTCAGCGCCGCCTCGCCGGCCGGGTCGACCAGGACGTCGTCGACCTCGGCCAGCGCGTCGTAGCCGGTGGTGCCGGCCGCCCGCCAGCTCTCCGGCAGGTCCTCGCCGGGCTCGAGGATCTTCTCGACCACCGTCCACCGGCCGCCCGACGCCTCGGCCAGCCGGTCCAGGTAGCCCTTCGGGTCGGCCAGGCCGTCGGGGTGGTCGATCCGCAGCCCGTCGACGGCGCCCTGCCCGACCAGCCGCAGCACCAGCTCGTGGGTGGCGCGGAAGACCTCCGGGTCCTCCACCCGCAGCCCGGCGAGGGTGTTGATGGCGAAGAACCGCCGGTAGTTGAGGTCGGCGTCCGCGCGCCGCCAGTCGACCAGCTCGTAGTGCTGCCGGTCGTGCACCTCCTGCGGCGTCCCCTCGCCGGTCCCCGGGGCGAGAGGGAAGCGGTTGTCGTAGTACCGCAGCTCGCCCGTGCCGTCGGGGGTGGGGACGACCTCCAGCTTCTCCACGTCGTCGGCCGAGCCCAGCACCGGGATGCGGATCCGGCCGTTGCCGAAGTCCCAGTCGACGTCGAACGCGGGCGCGTGCGCGCTGTCGCGGCCGTGCTGCAGCACGTCCCACCACCACGGCGCCTCGGCCGGGTCGGCCACGCCCATGTGGTTGGGCACCAGGTCGAGCACCAGGCCCAGCCCGTGCTCGTGCAGCGCGGCGACGAACCGGTCGAAGCCCTCCTGCCCGCCCCGCGGCTCGTCGACGTGCGCGTGGTCGACGGTGTCGTAGCCGTGCGTGCTGCCGGCGGCCGAGCGCAGCAGCGGGGAGGAGTAGGCGTGGGTGACGCCGAGGTCGGCGAGGTAGCCGGCCACGGCGGCGGCGTCGTCGAGGGTGAACTCGGCGGTCACCTGCAGCCGGTAGGTCGCCGCGGGGGTGGCCCGCCGGCGCTCGACAGCGTCGTCGGACTGGCTGTCGTCGGGCTGGCTCACGGGGCGGCCTGCAGCACGACGGTGGCGCGGGCGGCCACCGTGACGACGTCGCCGGCCTTGACCTGCACCGGCTCCACCTCGCCCATCTCGGCGGTGTCGACGACGACCGTCCAGCCCTCGGCGTACTCCGACGGCGGCACGGTGAAGTCGATCGGCTCGTGGTGGGCGTTGAACGCGAGGTAGAAGCAGTCGTCGACGACGTCCTCGCCGCGCTCGTCGGTCTCCCGGATGCCGTGGCCGTTGAGGTACATGGCCAGCGACTTCGCGAAGCCCGCGTCCCAGTCCTCGTCGCTCATCAGCTCGCCGGACGGGGTGAACCAGGCGACGTCCTGCACCGGGTCGCCCTCCTCCCGGCGCACCGGCCGGCCGTGGAAGAACCGGCGGCGGCGGAACGTCGGGTGCTCGGTGCGCAGCCGGGTGACCAGCTTGGTGAACTCCAGCAGCCCCTCGTCGACCGACTCCCAGTCGATCCAGGTCAGCTCGGAGTCCTGGCAGTAGCCGTTGTTGTTGCCCCGCTGCGTGCGGCCGAGCTCGTCGCCGTGCAGCAGCATCGGCACGCCCTGGCTGAGCATCAGCGTGGCGAGGAAGTTCCGTCGCTGCCGGGCGCGCAGCGCGAGCACCTCGGGGTCGTCGGTCTCGCCCTCGACCCCGCAGTTCCAGCTGCGGTTGTGGCTCTCGCCGTCGTTGTTGTCCTCGCCGTTGGCCTCGTTGTGCTTCTCGTTGTAGGAGACGAGGTCGTCGAGGGTGAACCCGTCGTGCGCGGTGACGAAGTTGATGCTCGCCACCGGCCGGCGCCCGGAGTGCTTGTAGAGGTCGGCCGAGCCGGAGATCCGGCTGGCGAACTCGCCGATGGTGGCGTCCTCGCCGCGCCAGAAGTCGCGGACGGTGTCGCGGTACTTGCCGTTCCACTCGGTCCACAGCGCCGGGAAGTTGCCCACCTGGTAGCCGCCGTCGCCGACGTCCCACGGCTCGGCGATGAGCTTCACCTGGCTGACGACCGGGTCCTGGTGCACCAGGTCGAAGAACGCCGACAGCCGGTCCACCTCGTGGAACTGGCGGGCGAGGGTGGAGGCGAGGTCGAAGCGGAACCCGTCGACGTGCATCTCGGTGACCCAGTAGCGCAGCGAGTCCATGATCAGCTGCAGCGACTGCGGGTGCCGGACGTTGAGCGAGTTCCCGGTGCCCGTGGTGTCCATGTAGTACTGCTCGTCGCCCTCGACCAGCCGGTAGTAGGCCCGGTTGTCGATGCCCTTGAACGACAGCGTCGGGCCGTTGTGGTTGCCCTCGGCCGTGTGGTTGTAGACGACGTCGAGGATGACCTCGATGCCCGCCTCGTGCAGGGCCCGGACCATGCCCTTGAACTCCTGCACCTGCTGGCCGTCGGTGGCCTGGGCGTACTCGTTGTGCGGCGCGAAGAAGCCGATCGTGTTGTAGCCCCAGTAGTTGCGCAGGCCCTTCTGCAGGAGCGTGTCGTCCTGCACGAACTGGTGCACCGGCATGAGCTCGATCGCGGTGACGCCGAGGGACTGCAGGTGCTCGATGACCGCCGGGTGCGCGATGCCGGCGTAGGTGCCGCGCAGCTCCTCGGGGATCCGCGGGTGGGTCATGGTCAGGCCCTTGACGTGGGCCTCGTAGATGACCGTCTTGTTGTAGGGCGTCTTCGGCGGGCGGTCCACGCCCCAGTCGAAGTAGGGGTTGATGACGACGGACTTCGGCATGTGCGGCGCCGAGTCGTCGTCGTTGCGCTCGCCGCTGCCGAACCGGTAGCCGAAGCAGGCCTCGTCCCAGTCGATCGCGCCGTCGATCGCCTTGGCGTAGGGGTCGAGCAGCAGCTTGTTGGGGTTGCAGCGCTGCCCGTTCTCCGGGTCGTACGGGCCGTGCACGCGGTAGCCGTAGCGCTGCCCGGGCTGGATGCCGGGCAGGAAGGCGTGCCAGACGTAGCCGTCCATCTCCGGGAGCCGGATCCGCTCCTCGTTGCCCTGCTCGTCGAACAGGCACAGCTCGACCTTGTCGGCGACCTCGCTGAACAGGGCGAAGTTGGTCCCGGTGCCGTCGTACGTGGCACCCAGCGGGTAGGCGGTTCCGGGCCACACCTGGGTCATCGACGTGTTTCCTCCTGCGCGGGCGCCCCTCGGTGGTCCAGGGCGCGGTGGCCCCCCGCCGCGGCCGTCGGAGGGGGGTCGGGGCACACGGGTGCCCGCGCGCTCCTTAGCCCCATCCGGGCGGCTCCACACCTGACGCGGCGCACATCACGGCGGCGGCCCGGCGGAGGGCCTCGGGGACGACCCGGGGACGACCCCGGGGACGACGACGCCCTCCGCGGCGGGGGCCGCGGAGGGCGTCGTGTGCGGGTCCGGCGTGCCCCGGCGCGGGGCCGGGCACACCAGGTACCGAGGCGCGGGGCGCCGGGGTCCGACCTCGTCCGGGCATCCCGGGTGGCACTGGTCCCCGGCGCGGCACCGCGCCTGCAGGAGGGCACGCTAGCGGGTCCGGGGGTCGAGCACGAGCACGAGGGTGACGCGTCCGCAAGCGACACGCCCCGTCGGTCCCGTGATCACCATCCGTCACTCGCGGCGTCCTGTCACCGGGCGGTCGTACCGTCGTCCCCGTGCGCGCGACCTCCGACATCCGGCCCACCCAGGGGCGTTTCCGCGTCGTCAGCGAGTTCCAGCCCTCGGGCGACCAGCCGGCGGCGATCAAGGCCCTCGCGGAGCGGGTGAACTCCGGCGAGAGGGACACCGTGCTCCTCGGCGCCACCGGCACCGGGAAGTCGGCCACCACGGCGTGGCTGATCGAGCAGGTCCAGCGGCCCACCCTGGTGATGGCGCCGAACAAGACGCTCGCCGCGCAGCTGGCCAACGAGTTCCGCGAGCTGCTGCCGGACAACGCCGTCGAGTACTTCGTGTCGTACTACGACTACTACCAGCCCGAGGCGTACGTCCCGCAGACCGACACCTACATCGAGAAGGACTCCTCGATCAACGAGGAGGTCGAGCGGCTGCGCCACTCGGCGACCAACAGCCTGCTCACCCGGCGGGACGTCGTCGTGGTCTCCACCGTCTCCTGCATCTACGGCCTGGGCACGCCGCAGGAGTACGTGGACCGGGCGCTGAAGATCTCGGTGGGGGAGGAGCGCGACCGCGACGACCTGCTGCGCACCCTGGTCACCGAGCAGTACACCCGCAACGACCTCGCGTTCACCCGCGGCACCTTCCGCGTGCGCGGCGACACGATCGAGGTCTTCCCGGTGTACGAGGAGCTCGCCGTCCGGATCGAGATGTTCGGCGACGAGGTGGAGCGGCTGTACTACCTGCACCCGCTCACCGGCGAGGTCGTGCGCGAGGTCCGGGAGCTGTTCGTCTTCCCGGCCAGCCACTACGTCGCCGGCCCGGAGCGGATGGAGCGGGCGATCCGCACCATCGAGGCCGAGCTCGAGGAGCGGCTGGCCGAGCTGGAGAAGCAGGGCAAGCTGCTCGAGGCGCAGCGGCTGCGCATGCGCACCACGTACGACATCGAGATGATCCGCCAGGTCGGTTTCTGCTCCGGCATCGAGAACTACAGCCGGCACATCGACGGGCGGGCGCCGGGCAGCGCGGGTGCCTGTCTCATCGACTACTTCCCCGACGACTTCCTGCTCGTCATCGACGAGTCGCACGTGACCGTGCCGCAGATCGGCGGCATGTACGAGGGCGACATGAGCCGCAAGCGCACGCTGGTCGAGCACGGCTTCCGGCTGCCCTCGGCGATGGACAACCGCCCGCTGAAGTGGGAGGAGTTCACCGACCGGATCGGCCAGGCGGTCTACCTGTCGGCCACCCCGGGCCCCTACGAGCTCGGCCGCACCGGCGGCGAGTTCGTCGAGCAGGTCATCCGCCCCACCGGTCTGGTCGACCCGGAGGTCGTGGTCAAGCCGACCAAGGGCCAGATCGACGACCTGGTGGGCGAGATCCGCGAGCGCACCGAGAAGGACGAGCGCGTCCTGGTCACCACGCTGACCAAGAAGATGGCCGAGGACCTCACCGACTACCTGCTCGAGCTCGGCATCAAGGTCCGCTACCTGCACTCGGAGGTCGACACCCTGCGCCGGGTGGAGCTGCTGCGCGAGCTGCGGCAGGGCGAGTACGACGTGCTGGTCGGCATCAACCTGCTGCGGGAGGGCCTCGACCTGCCCGAGGTGTCACTGGTGGCGATCCTCGACGCCGACAAGGAGGGCTTCCTCCGGTCGACCACCTCGCTGATCCAGACCATCGGCCGCGCGGCGCGCAACGTGTCCGGCGAGGTGCACATGTACGCCGACAAGGTCACCCCGTCGATGGCGCAGGCGATCGACGAGACCAACCGGCGCCGCGAGAAGCAGATCGCCTACAACACCGCCAACGGCATCGACCCGCAGCCGCTGCGCAAGAAGATCGTCGACATCCTCGACGGCATCTACCGCGAGTCCGAGGACGCCGAGGCCGCCACCGAGCTGATCGGCGGGTCGGGCCGGCAGCAGTCGCGGGGGAAGGCGCCGGTGCCGGGGCTGTCGTCGAAGGGCCGGTCCAAGGCCGGCGCGATCGACGTCCAGGGCCTGCCACGCTCGGAGCTGGCCGACCTCATCACGCAGATGAACGAGCAGATGCTGGCCGCCGCCCGGGAGCTGCAGTTCGAGGTGGCCGCCCGGCTGCGCGACGAGCTCGCCGAGCTGAAGAAGGAGCTGCGCCAGTTCGACGCCGCCCACGCCTGACGCGGGGGCCGGCGCGGGCGTGACCTGACGTCGGCCGGCCAGGGAGAGGGGCGCCCGGGAACCCTGGGCGCCCCTCGTCCGTTCTGCCCTGTGACTCCGCCGGGAGCGCTGCGCCGTGCCCGGGGAGCCGTGGAGGGGAGTATCCCGCCCGCGGTGACGTCGTCAGCACGGGTACGCGTACCCCGGCGTCACCGGCCGGCCGCGGTCGCGGCCGGTGGGAGAGACCTCCGGTGCTGACTGCTGCCAGTGGACCGGAGGTACCTGCGTTGGACGTCCCCTTCTTCGTCTGGGCGATCACGATCGCCGCCATCGTGGCCATGATCGTCTTCGACTTCATCGGCCACGTGCGGACGCCGCACGCCCCGTCGTTGAAGGAGGCGGCCACCTGGTCGGCGGTGTACGTCGCGATCGCGGTGCTGTTCGGCGTCGGCGTGTGGGTCTTCGCCGGCGGCACGTACGGCGGGGAGTACTTCGCCGGCTACATCACCGAGAAGAGCCTGTCGGTCGACAACCTCTTCGTCTTCGTCCTGATCATGGCCAGCTTCGCGGTGCCCCGGGAGCTGCAGCAGAAGGTGCTGCTGTTCGGCATCGCGTTCGCCCTGGTCCTGCGGACGGTGTTCATCTTCCTCGGCGCCGCGGCGATCGAGAACTTCAGCTGGGTCTTCTACCTGTTCGGCGCGTTCCTCATCTACACCGCGATCGCCCAGGCGCGGGCCGGCGGGGACGAGGACGAGGAGTTCCAGGAGAACGGCTTCCTGCGGCTGGTCCGCCGGGTCGTCCCGACGACGCCGGACTACCACGGCGACCGGATGACCACGCGGCTGGACGGCAAGCGGTACATCACCCCGCTGGCCATCGCCCTGGTCGCCATCGGCAGCGCCGACATCCTCTTCGCCGTCGACTCGATCCCGGCGATCTTCGGGCTGACCGAGGAGACCTTCCTCGTCTTCACCGCCAACGCCTTCTCGCTGCTGGGCCTGCGGCAGCTGTTCTTCCTCATCGACGGCCTGCTCGACCGGCTGGTCTACCTGCACTACGGCCTGGCGGTCATCCTCGGCTTCATCGGGGTCAAGCTGCTGATCCACGCGCTGCACGAGAACGAGCTGCCGTTCATCAACGGCGGCGAGCACGTCACGGCCATCCCGGAGATCCCGACCTGGCTGTCGCTGTCGGTCATCGTCGTCACCCTGCTCGTCACCACGGTCGCGAGCCTGGCCCGCAGCCGCCGCGACGCCCGCGAGGCCGTGCCGCACGCCGAGCCCGCGCGGGGAGCCGCGGCGGTGGCCGGGGAGACCGGCGTCCCCACGGTGCGGCACGAGCCGGGGGAGCGCCCCGCCGCGACGCCGACGCAGGGCACCGACGGCCGCCCCGGGTGACGCGCGGGTGACCACCGGGAGGACGGCAGGCCGACGATGCCGGTGTGCCTGTTGCTCCCGGTGATCGTGCGGCACGATCCAGGACACGTCCGCTCCGCGGGGTGCCCGACCGGCACCCCGCGCAGCGGTGCCGGGGGACGCGCCGGGCACTCCGCCCGCGTCCCCCGGCGGCGCCGGTCCATCCGGTGTCCAGTGCAGCGGCGACCGCCGCTGCGCTCCCCGACGGTGACATGGGAGTCCAACTGATGGGTGTCAGCCTCTCCAAGGGCGGGAACGTCTCGCTGACCAAGGAGGCGCCGGGCCTGACCGCGGTGAACGTCGGCCTCGGCTGGGACGTCAACACGTTCTCCGGGGGCGACTTCGACCTCGACGCGTCGGCGATCATGCTCGACGCCAACGGCAAGGTCACCCCCGACGACTCGGGCTTCGTCTTCTTCAACAACCTGCGCAGCCCCGACGGCTCCGTCGTGCACGTCGGTGACAACCTCACCGGCCAGGGCGAGGGCGACGACGAGGTCATCCAGGTCAACCTGGCCGGCGTGCCGCCGACCTGCGACAAGATCGTCTTCCCGGTGTCGATCTACGACGCCGACAACCGGAAGCAGAACTTCGGCGCGGTGCGCAACGCGTTCATCCGCATCGTCAACCAGGCCAACGGCCAGGAGATCGCCCGCTACGACCTCACCGAGGACGCCTCGGTCGAGACCGCCATGGTGTTCGGCGAGCTCTACCGCAACGGTCCCGACTGGAAGTTCCGGGCCGTCGGCCAGGGCTACGCCTCCGGCCTGCGCGGCATCGCCCAGGACTTCGGCGTCAACGTCTGACCCCCGCCGGGCCCGGACGCGCACCCGCGTCCGGGTCCGGCCCCCCGGCGGGGGGGGGGGGGGGGGGGGGGGGGGGGGGGGGGGGGGGGGGGGGGGGGGGGGGGGGGGGGGGGGGGGGGGGGGGGGGGGGGCGGGGGGGGGGCGCGGGGGCGGCGGGG
>NZ_JBJGZI010000015.1:0-136019 GCF_054050455.1 Geodermatophilus sp. SYSU D00684
GGGCCCCCGCCACGTGGCGGGGACCCGGCCCCCGCCGGCCCCGGACCCGGACGGCGCGCGACCCCGGTGCGACGCCGGTCACGCGGCGGGCTACCTTCCGACGCATGGACTTCGCCCTCTCCGCCCGAGCCGAGGACGTCTGCGGCCGGATGTGGGACTTCATGCGTGAGCAGGTCTTCCCCGCCGAGCCCGTGTACGAGGCGTGGCGCGCCGAGCGCGGCCACGACAACCACGAGCACCCGCCGGTGCTCGAGGAGCTGAAGAAGGAGGCCCGCACCCGCGGCCTCTGGAACCTCTTCCACCACGAGCTCGGGGGGCTGACCAACCTCGAGTACGCGTCGGTCGCCGAGATCATGGGCTGGTCGCCCACGATCGCCCCCGAGGCCACCAACTGCGGCGCCCCGGACACCGGCAACATGGAGACGCTGATGATGTTCGGGACGCCCGAACAGAAGCAGCGCTGGCTCGAGCCGCTGCTCGAGGGCGAGATCCGCTCGGCGTTCGCGATGACCGAGCCCGACGTCGCCTCCTCCGACGCCCGCAACATCCAGACGTCGATCGTCCGCGACGGCGACGAGTACGTGATCAACGGCCGCAAGTGGTGGACCAGCGGCGCCGCCGACGAGCGCTGCCAGATCTTCATCCTCATGGGCAAGACCGACCCCGACGGCGCCCCGCACCGGCAGCAGTCGATGGTCCTGGTGCCGCGCGACACCCCGGGCCTGGAGATCATCCGGCACCTGCCGGTGTTCGGGTACCAGGACCAGCACGGCCACTCCGAGATGCGGCTGACCGACGTCCGGGTGCCGGTGGGCAACATCCTCGCCGGTGAGGGCGACGGCTTCATGATCGCCCAGGCGCGGCTGGGCCCCGGCCGCATCCACCACTGCATGCGCGCCCTCGGCATGGCCGAGCGGGCGCTGGGGCTCATGGTCGACCGCGCGCAGAAGCGGGTCGCCTTCGGCCGGCCGCTGGCCGAGCAGGGCACGATCCGCGAGACCATCGCGCGCTCGCGCATGGAGATCGACCAGGCCCGGCTGCTCGTGCTGCGCACCGCCGACCTGATCGACAAGTACGGCGCCAAGGGCGCCCGCACCGAGATCGCCGCCATCAAGGTGATCGCGCCGAACGTCGCCTGCGACGTCATCGACCGGGCCATCCAGGTGCACGGCGGCGCCGGCGTCAGCAACGACACCGTGCTCGCCCGCTTCTACGCCTCGGCCCGCACGCTGCGCATCGCCGACGGCCCGGACGCGGTGCACCTGCGCTCGGTGGCCAAGGAGGAGCTCGCCCGCGAGCGTCCGTACGTGGGCTGAGGACAGCGGAACGCCGACGGGCCGGCACCCCTGCGGGGTGCCGGCCTGTCGCACGTCCTGGGCGGCTCAGGGGGACAGCGTCGTCCCGAAGCCCCCGGCGGCCAGCTTGGCGAGCAACTGGGTGCGGTCCAGGCCGACGCCGGACAGCGCGTCGGCGTCCCGGTCGGTGTCGATCTCGTCGGGCAACCGGCTCTCCACCGCGTCCGCGGTGTGGTGGTCGCCCTCGGTGCGCAGGATCTCGAGCAGGTGCCGCTTCTCCAGTTTCACGTGCGTCCTCCGTCCTGGGGCCCGCTGGGTCCCCCGGAGTGTGGTGCCGGTCACCCCGGCACCGCAACGTCAGCGCACCGAGCGCGACCGCCGCAGGAGGAAGGCGCCGACGGCGAGCAGGACGACGCCCACGAACAGCTGGGAGACGCCGACGCCGCCCCGGTCGCTGGCGAACCAGGTCGGCGAGGACAGCAGCAGCACCACCCCGATGCCGAGGACGAGCAGCGCCACCAGCCGCTCGCGCCGCGCCGTCGTCCCGCCGTCCCCGGGCCGTGCCGGTCCGCCGCCCATGTCGCCTCCGTTCCCGCCGGTCCCCGGACCGGCTCCCCACCCGAGCCAACCAGACGCCGCGACACTGGACAGGCAAGCGTGCACTTGCGTACCGTCCGGCCGTGGGCGACGTGTTCAGGGCCCTCGCCGATCCGACCCGGCGCGCACTGCTCGACGAGCTGCAGGACCGGGACGGCCAGACGCTGTTCGAGCTGTGCACCCGGCTGATCCAGCGGCACGGGGTGGGCTCGTCGCGCCAGGCCGTCTCCCAGCACCTCGAGGTCCTCGAGCAGGCGGGCCTGGTCCGGACCCGGCGGGAGGGTCGCTACAAGTTCCACCACCTGGACACCGCACCGCTGCGCGCCATCGTCGAGAGGTGGCGGCTGGACACGGAGGAGGGCCCGTGCGGATCACCCTGACCAGCGTGCTGGTCGACGACCAGGAGAAGGCGCTGCGCTTCTACACCGAGGTGCTCGGCTTCGTGAAGAAGACCGAGGTCCCGCTCGGCGAGCACCGCTGGCTGACCGTCGTCTCGCCCGAGGCGCCGGACGGCGTCGAGCTGGTCCTCGAGCCCGACGCCCACCCCGCGGCGCGGCCCTGGAAGGAGGCGCTGGTGGCCGACGGGATCCCGTACAACTCCTTCACCGTCGCCGACGTGCACGCCGAGACCGCGCGGCTCAAGGCCCTCGGCGTGCGGTTCACCCAGGAGCCCCTGCAGATGGGCCCGGTGACCACCGCCGTCCTCGACGACACCTGCGGCAACCTCGTCCAGATCGCGAGCGCCCCGGCGACCTGACGGCCGCCGGGGCCGTCCGTTCAGCCGTTGCGGCTCGGCGGCTCGCCGGCGTCCAGCGCGGCCTGCGCCTGCGCCCGGTTGAAGGCGCACGCGTCGTCGACCTCGGTGGCCGTGGGGGCACCCTCGGCGGGGGCGGGCGGCGTCCCGTTGGGCACCTCGGCGCCGGCGGCGCTGGTCCCCGGGGCCGGCGCAGGAGCGGACGTGCCGGCGGCGCCGGAGAGGGTGTCCTCCACGATCTGGCGCATCCGGTCGTAGTCCGGGTACGCCGGGTCGATCAGGCTGGTGTCGAACACGACGCTGCGGATCTCGGCGTCCTTGACCAGGAACGCGAGGTCGACGAAGTCGTCGAGCGCCGACCGCGGGATGTCGGTGCTGACGATGTCCTGCGTCGTCGCGGCCAGCTCCTGGTACTGCTCCAGCAGGGTGATGGGGTCGGCCTCGTCGACGATCGCCTTGATGGTGCAGCGCTGCCGGGCCATGCGGTCGTAGTCGCTGAGCCCGTACCGGCCGCGGGCGAACTGCAGGGCGAGGAACCCGTCGAGGTGCTGGTTCGGGCCCGGCGCGATGTAGTCGTCGGGCAGCTCCTCACCGGTGATGCCGTTGATCGGCACGTAGTAGTTGACGTTGACCGTGATGCCGCCCAGGGCGTCGACCAGCCGGCTGAACCCGTCGAGGTTGACCAGCACGAAGTAGTCGATGTGGAGGCCGAGCGCCTCACCGACGCCCAGCTTGAGGAAGTCCGCGCCGGGGTCGTCGGTGGGGCCCAGGACGTCGGGGTGCTGAGCGGGGCCGTTGCCGTAGACGGAGTTGAGCAGGCTCTCGCTCTCGCTGCCGGCGTCGAAGCCGTCGGGGTAGATCTCGGCGAGCGGGCTGTCGGCCGGGAAGGGCAGGTCCTCGAGGTTGCGCGGCAGGCTGAACAGCGTCGTCTCACCGGTCTCGGTCTCGACGCTGGCGACGATGACGGTGTCGGTGCGCACGCCCTCGCGGCCCTCGCCGCCGTCGCCGCCGAGGAGCAGGACGTTCACCCGGTCCTTGCTGCCGAACGGGTCGGGGGTGTCCTCGACGGTGGCCGACTCGCGGTCGTCGGCGAACAGGCCGTCGAGCAGGCCGCGCTGCGCCACCGCGACCTCCCCGACCCGGTAGGCCGGGTAGGCGATCCCCGCGACCAGGAGGGCCACCAGGACGGCGCCGACGACGTGCCGCGGGGCGGAGCTGTGCCGCGGCAGCAGCGACCGGTAGCCGGTGACGACGACGGCGACCCAGGCGACCGCGAGCACGACCAGCGCGGCGACGATCCAGGTCAGCGACGAGGAGTCGACCGCCAGCCGCACCGCGGTGCGCCGGCCGGCGGTGGCCAGCCAGACGCCGGCGGCGACGAGCAGCACGAACAGGACCAGGACGACCGCGCCCAGGCGGCGCCGCCCGGAGGCCAGGAACGCGGTCCCGGGGACGACGGCGTTCGCGGCGGTCAGGCCGAGCACTGCCGCGAGGGACCGCGACTCGCGCCGTTGCCGGCGGGGACGCCCACGGCGGGAGGCTCCCTCCTTCCCGGGCACCGGCGGGAGAGGCGGCGCGTCGCCGATCGGGCGGGTGACGTCGTCGCTCACGGACGCACCCGGGATGCACCCGGTCGGCTCGTCTCGCTCCCACGGGTCCTGGTCATCCGGCCATGATCCCACTCTCGGCTGGCGGTCACGGGCGTCTCCCTACCCCGGACAGACCCCGGGCACCCGAACGGGCGTGAGGTGCGTCTCCCCTGGTCACGCGGGGTGTCCGGACGGGCTCCGGCGGTGATCTCCGCACCCGGGACCCGGCGGCCGCCCATGGGACGGACGGCCCTCGTGCAGGGGCCCCGCCGCGAGCCTGCGAGCGGTGGGGGGGCAGGAGGGTCCTTTATCTAGGCTCGGGGACTGTGCGCCTCGCCACCTGGAACGTCAACTCCATCCGGACCCGGGTCGACCGAGTGACGGCCTGGCTGCAGCGCCGCGACGTCGACGTCCTGGCGCTGCAGGAGACCAAGTGCCGCGACGACCAGTTCCCCGAGGAGCGGTTCACCGAGCTCGGCTACGAGGTGGCGCACGTCGGCCACTCGCAGTGGAACGGCGTCGCCGTCGTCTCCCGGGTCGGGCTGGCCGACGTCGAGGTGGGCTTCCCCGGCATGCCGACGTGGGCGGCCAAGGAGGGCGTGGAGCCCGCCGCCGAGGCCCGGGCGCTGGGCGCCTCCTGCGGCGGCGTGCGGGTGTGGAGCCTGTACGTGCCCAACGGCCGGCAGCTCGGCGACCCGCACTACGACTACAAGCTCGAGTGGCTGGCCGCGCTGCGCACCGCGGCCGGCGGCTGGCTGGCCGCCGACCCGGCCGCGCAGGTCGCGCTGGTCGGCGACTGGAACATCGCCCCCCAGGACGACGACGTGTGGGACATGAGCGTCTTCACGCACTCGACCCACGTCTCGGTGCCCGAGCGGGAGGCGTTCCGCGCCGTCGTCGACGCCGGATACGCCGACGTCGTCCGGCCGCTGGCCCCCGGTCCCGGTGTCTACACGTACTGGGACTACACGCAGCTGCGCTTCCCCCGCCGCGAGGGGATGCGGATCGACTTCGTGCTCGGCACCCCGTCGCTGGCGGCCCGGGTAACGAAAGCCCTGATAGATCGAGAGGAGCGCAAGGGCAAGGGCGCCAGCGACCACGCCCCCGTGGTGGTCGAGCTGACGGACTAGCCGGACGATCGCCTCACTTGGGGCACATCCGGGGCACATGGGACATCGGCCGTGCCCCACGCAGCGTCGACGGCCCGCCGAGTGCGGTCCTCGCTGTCCGGCATCAGATGCCCGTAAGTGGACAGCACCAGAGCGGCGTCCTCGTGGCCCAGTCGCTCGGCCACGGCGATCACCGACTCCCCTGCCGCCAGCAGCACGCTCGCATAGTGGTGCCGAAGGTCATGGGAGGTCGTCCCCGCCGGCAGCCCGGCCGCCGCCACCGCCCGACCGATGAGCTGTCCGTAGTACGTGTGGCCCAGTGGCGTGCCCATCGCCGTGGTGAACACCGAGCCGTCCTCCCCCGGTGTGTGAATCGCCCAGTGGGCTGCCAGCGCGTCGAGGACGACCTGGGGGGCCGGGATGGTCCGCCTGCTGCGCGGGCTCTTCGGCTCAGTGCGGAACTTCGATCCCGATCCAGAGGTGAACTGCCACTCCACCCGCGCCGTCCGGCGCAGGAAGTCCACGTCCTCCGCGCGGAGCGCCAGCAGCTCGCCGATCCGCAGCCCAAGTCCTGCTTGCACGATGATCATGGTCCGATATCGATGGGGCATCGCACCGGCGAGCGCCTGCACCTGCTCGACGGTCAGTGGCACGACCCGCTCCCTGTCCGCGCGAGGAAGCTGGATGCGGATTACCGGCGAGGCCCCCACAAGCCGGTCGCGCACCGCCGCCGCGAAGATCGAGCGCAGCAGTACTACCAGGCTGCGCAGGGTGCTCGGAGCCAGCGCCTTCGCCCGGTCAGTGGCCCACGCCTGGACCTCGGATGGACGGACGTCAGCGAGCCGACGAGAGCCGAGCTTGGTCGCGGCTATGTGGTTGTCAATCAATCCCGCTGTCCGGCGTGCCGTCGTCGGGCGATGAGGTCGGGTCGCCGCCCAGTCCCGCGCGTACGCGGCGACCGTGATCCTGTTGTGGTGCTCGATGGAGATGCCGCGCACCCGGTCCGCCTCAAGCGTCGCCTTGAACGCTCGGGCCTCGGCGTATTGCCCCCTCAGGAACGTCTTCTTCCGCTGGGAGCCGTGGACATCGCGCCAACGGACGAGGTACTGCTCCTGGCCCCGATCCGTGCGCTTCTCGATGCTCGCCACAGCTCAGTCCTCCCTGTCCTCGTCGCCGAGCACCGCCCGCACGACTCGTTCGATCTCCGCCCGCAGCTCCGATCGGTTAATGGCAAATGGCTGCTCGACCTCGCGCCGTCGGCCGGTTGACACACGAACCTCGCCACTCGGCTCGACGGTCAGGAGCGCGGCAAGGTCGACGTCCAGCACCTGGGCGATGACGGCCGCCTCCGTGGCCTTCAAGACTCGCTGCGCCTGTTCCACCTTGGTGACCGTGTTCGACCGCCAACCGAAGCCGGCGGCCCGCATGGCTTCCGCGAGACCCTCCTGGGTCCACCCGCGCTCAGTCCGCAGCTCCTTCAACCGCCGTCCGAGCCGCTCCTCCCGGTCAGTCCCCGTACCCGTCACGGGACGGACGGTAGTACCAGGTTGGTAGTACCGTCAAAGACTGACACCGGCAGAAAGGTGTCATCGTCCAGCGGTAAGGACCGAGAAGTTGACTGAGCGTCTGTCGTCCGACGAGTGGCTGTCCTTGGAGCAGATCGCCGAGGAACTCGGCCTCCCGCTTCACACCCTCTATCAGCAGCGAACCAAGGGGACTGGGGTGCCCGGCTACCGGATCGGGAGGCATGTCCGTGTCCGCCGATCCGACCTGGAGGCGTGGCTCGAGCAGCGCCGCGACAGAGGGCGCGCGACCAACGCCGCCGACTCGGCCACCCGCCAGCGGAACGCCCGCGCGGCCGCCGTCGCAAGGAAGGCATCAGTGAGGTGACCACGCTGCCGTTCATCCCGTCACTGGACGGTCCCCCGTGACCGCCCCCCGGATGCACGCGAGCCGGCCACCCTCACAAGAGCCCACCCCACCGAGGGCGCTTCACGTGCTGATGCACACGGCAGCCCCGCCCTGCCGGCGGTCGAGGACGCCCCGGTGACCGATGCCCGGTTTCCCGAGCGCTGGCTGACGGATCGCCGGTTCCTGCGGCTGACGGCCGACGCCTTCCGGACGACCATGCACCTCTACGCCTGGTCCGTGAGCAACCGAACGGACGGGAGGATCGACCTCGCCGACCTGGCGCTGATCCCCCTCGCACGGCGCGAGGACCTGCGCGAGCTAGTCCAGCTCGGCATCGCTGCCTGGGACGGCCCCATCCTGACGCTGCTCGACTACCGCGACACGCAGAGCAGCAAGGAGGAGCTAGATGCGGCAGCCGAGGCACGTCGGAAGGCGAGGGACCGAAAGCGTAGGCAACGTGCCCGCGAGGCCACTACTTCTGAGGTTGTCACGCGTGACGTCACGCATGACAACGCAGGCCAGGCTAGGACAGGCCAGGCTAGGACAGGCCTGGCACCTACAGGAGCGGCTGACGAAGGCTGGCCTACGTTCCCCTCGCCCGGCTCGCCAGAGGCCCGCGCAGCCATCGAACGGCAGCGGCCGCCCGATGACCCGCCCCACCGGACGCCCTCTGCGGCCGGGCTACTTGCCCTACCCGGCTCAGACGCGGGGAAGGCCTAGCCGTACCGCGCCGACTGCTGGTGCCACACCGCCCAACCCGAGGGGCTGCGTCCGGCCGTCGTGCCGACGGCCTCCTGCCCCGACCGCCATCTGGTCATATCACCTGCCCGCCTTCCATGAAGCGGTCCCGTCGCGTGGGCTGGGGGCCGACTCTTGGTGCACTCCAGGGCCAGTCGACAACATCAACGAGCGGTTCGACTGGTGAGTGACCCCCGCAGTCATCGGCGGTACCGCGAGCTGCGGGACAACCTGGGCCGGAGCTGGCGGGCGCAGAATCGTCCGTGCTGGCACTGCCAGCAGCCGATCGAGTGGGACGCCCCGGCTGGCGACCCAGCCGCCTACGAGCTGGATCATGTGGTCCCGGTCAGCGCGCGCCCAGACCTGACGTTCGACCCGACCAACGGCCGGCCGAGTCACCGGAGGTGCAACGGGAGCCGGGGAAACAGACCGCCCCCGCTCGGACTCGGGAAGCCCTCGCGGCGCTGGTGAAGGACCTCCCCCTCGCTACCGGCGAACGGCCAAGTGCTCTCCGTCTCCAGCAGGTCGCGCTCGTGCAGTTGCGCCAGCTATCGCTGGTCGGCCGCAGCTTGAAGTCGCGCAGCGACATTTCACCCCTCCCGCTGGAATGGCAGGGGTAGCCCCGTCATCCTGAAGGCCACCCATGTGCAGGCGGAGACTCCTGCGAACAGGATCGGTTCACCCGGCCCTACATGCACGCGCTACGACGCGCTGATTGCATTGGACAACTCAAAGGCCCTTCGAGTTAGATCACGAATCCGATGCAGAGTTTCCACCATCCACTCCGGCGGCTCGTCCTGATCTAGAACCGTGAGCCGCTCCGTCTTGGGGTGGTGATGCTCCCAGCGGTCGCTGTACGGCCCTTCAGCGTCGTACCACCAAAGAACTGCATGGACGATCGCATCGCGCTCGTTGCGAGCGGGTTGAAATGCGCGCAGGAGCTCGTCGAAGCGCTCGTCAAGGCCTGCTGCCGCCCTAAGCGTCTGCCACATACGCTGAGAGCTCCTGATCACTTCACGCGGAGTCCCGTCAGTGCGTGTCAGAGCCAGAGCGACCTCGGTCATGTAGAACTCGAGCAGAACGGCTGCTGAGGCCACTTGACCCACCAGCGGATAAAACCACGAGGGCGGAGCGAGACTCTCTAGGTACTCCGCTTCCGCCGCAGCCTGCTCCTCAAGCTGCTCCAAGGACAGAGATTGAAGGGGATCATCGGGAGCCACAGGACCATGGTGCAGCAGGTACAAGGCTTCCTAGGTAGGTCGCTTAGGGACCGCTAGACCGAAGTGCCCCCTGCCCGACCGGGCAGCGTGCGAGGACCGGGGGGGCGGGCTCAGAACGTCACGCCCGTGAACAGGAGACTCCGCCGCTCGGTCGTCATCCCCCTCCCGGTATGGGGATTGGAACGTCTGACCCGACAGGTCACGTTCTGTCAGCGACAGCGAGTAGCTTGGCGCCCCCATGGCAGGAGGAACGCCGATGCCACCGCGCGCACCCATCGGGCTGGGACCCGCCGGCCGAAAGCTTTGGACCGACGTGACCAGCGCCAACGCGCTCGATCCCGCCCGGCTGATGCTGCTGCGGGAGGCCGCCCGGACCGCTGACGCCTGCGACGCCCTGCACGTTGACGCCGAGGACACCGAGGGGCCCGAGCGTCGTCGAATCCTGGCCGAGTTGCGTCAGCAGCGGCTCGCACTCGCCCGCCTGGTCGCCGCAACCCTGCCCGAAGGCACCGAAAGGGCTGACAACGGCACCGCGAACAGCCGTCTCGCGCAACTACGAGCGAACCACGCCCAGTTCCGCGCGCTCCAACAACGGCCGTCGTGACCGTGATCGACTGACCCGAGAAGGTCAGCGAACGCTGCTGCGCTTCGCGTCAGCTGGCGATGAGTTCAAGTCGGGTCTGGCGAGGTGCTGGTCGTGGCACCTCGACCTCCGCCAAGTCCAAGCGCTCGATCACGGCAGCGGCGACCTCGCGAGACAAGGCTGGCGGAACGGCGTTACCAATCATCGTCGCCAGGGCCGCCCTCTTGGTGACGAGCGAGAAGCTGAAGTAGTCAGGGAACCCTTGGATACGCGCGGCCTCATGTGCGGTCAGCGCGCGCGCCCGACTCGGGTGCATGTAGCGGCCCTGACCGATGCTGCCAAAGCCGCTGGTGATGGTCTGGGCAGGGCCACCCCACTTGAGGCGTCCATACATGGACTTGTAGCTGTGCTCGTCCTGATGACACGTCGGGCGCTGATCATTGGGCAAGTCATAGAGGTCGCGGTCGAGGAGGTACTGCATCCGGGCAGCATTAGTCGCACTCGCGCGAGGCGGTACGTCGTACCCCATCGGGTCGGCAATTACCTCAAGATCGCGGATGGCCCAATCCAGGTTGACCGTGGGAGCCGGCGTCCGCTCGACCAGTTCACGCAGCACCTCGTCCGGTTTGACGTCCGGAGAGAGGGCGGCGAGGAGGATGTGCCTGCGCCGAGTCTGCGCAACACCCAGGGCGTGCAGACCGATCGTTGCGGCCGCCACGGTGTAGCCGAGCGACTCCAGATGACGACGTGTGATCCCGACGACGTCGCCGCGGTCGTGCTGAACTGCGGGGACATTCTCGATCATCACGAATGGGGGGCGGAGCACTTCGGCAGCCCGAGCCATGCGGGCGTATAACGCGTTCTTGGGGTCGTTTCGGCGGGTGCGGTTGTTGAGGTCGCTGTGCCCCTGACACGGCGGGCCGCCGAGGAGGCCATCGACGCGTCCACAGAGCGCGACAGTCGCCTCTTCCGTCGCAGTCAGCTCGTGACCGAGCTCGCCATCGAAGTACTTCTCCACGGGATCGGTGACGACATGCGCCGCCGGAAAGTTGGCCTGGAAGACCCGGGTTGCGGACGCCTCAAAGTCGACAGCGAGGGGTACCTGCAATCCGAGCCCGGCACCATGAGCGGCTTGGGCGGCACCCAAGGTGAGTCCCCCGCAGCCCGCGAAGAGGTCCACGATGCGCAGGAACTGGCTCCCACCCTCGAAGTCCGGCCGCTTCGTCTCCCTCAGCGGGTGGTCGCTCTCCGAGTGTTGCACGAGGAGACGTTAACGAGAGGCACTCCCTAAACCAGTGAACCGGCCGCGGACTCGTTGGAACGGAACGTGAACCTGCTGGTCAACGCTGGTGTGAACTCAAGCTCCTTTAGGCTCGGTGCCTCCCAGGGCGGCCTGCACGCGCTCTGCTGCCTCCTCTGGACGCTCGTGCTCCCACACGCGGACCACCGTCCACCCAGCCTCCGCCAAGCGACGGTCGGTGTCGCGGTCGCGCTGTCGGTTGGCGGCCATCTTCTCGGCCCAGAAGGCGGCATTGGCCTTGGCGGTGGTGCCGTGCAGCGGGCAGGAGTGCCAGAAGCAGCCGTCCACGTAGACGGCCACCTTGCGGCGGGTGAACACAAGGTCCGCCCGTCGCCGGCATCCGGGGAACGGCGGATGATCGACGCGGAACCGCAGGCCCCGCGAGTGCAGCAGGCGACGCAGGGCCAACTCGGGTCCCGTGTCGCGCCGCCGGTTCGCCTGCATACGTCGGCGGGCCTCCGGCGAGGAGGCAGTAGGGCGGCCATGCGTGCCGCCTCCACCGCGCGAGCTACCTGTCATGACCGCAGATGGCGAAGGAGCGCGTCGAGGTCTGGTCGGCCGCGCATCGCCGCTCCGCTGGACTCCTCAATGGGGAGGGCTAGACGCCGCAGCGTCGGGTCGTTGAGGACCTCGTCCATCTTCTTGAGCTTGGCGGTCAGGGCCGTGTGGACATCCTCGTCGATGGTGTCACTGGCCAGGAGCACGGTGACGCGCGCGCGCGTGCCCTCGGGCATCCCGACCCGGTGGGTCCGATCGAGGGCCTGTAGGTACAGGCCGGCGTTGAAGGTGCGGTCGACATGAATCTGCGACTGGCAACTGCGGTGGAGGCTGACGCCCTCCCCGAGGGTCTGCGGCGTCGCGATC
Organism: Geodermatophilus sp. SYSU D00684; assembly: GCF_054050455.1. Taxonomy (NCBI): domain Bacteria; kingdom Bacillati; phylum Actinomycetota; class Actinomycetes; order Geodermatophilales; family Geodermatophilaceae; genus Geodermatophilus; species Geodermatophilus sp. SYSU D00684. Next base: position 11,961 of record NZ_JBJGZI010000015.1, read on the forward strand.
AGTACGCCGCAGTCCGCATCCTCGCGGAACCGGCGGAGCTCTCGTTCGCGGTCGGTCGCCGCGCCCGGATCTCGGAGTGGGAGGCGACCCGTCACGACCGCCGGTTCGTACGGTTCCAGCAGTTGGCTGAGGGCCTGGGTGTTTCCGATGAAGTTGGTCCAGACCAGCAGCTTCTGGCCGATCCGTGCGTGGGCGGCGGCCTCCTCGGCAACGGCGAGGAGCTTCGCTGGATGGGCGGCACTCCCCAGGTCGCTGAGGAGATCGGCCAGTGGGACGTCGGCCTCGGGCAGGCTCCGTGGCCAGCTCAGGACATCGGAGCGCTCATCGTCTCCGACAAGCAGCGTCGGATTCGACGCGCAGGCCAGGAGGCGCATGAGAGCCCGCTCAGCGAGGTCAGGCCGCACCTGCAGTGCGGCAGTCTCGCCTGCCAAGCCGGCGGCCACCGCGTCGTAGAGGCGCCGGTGTGAGCCATCCAGCGGCAGCGACCGGACCGTCACGGCGGCTGGCTCGAGGCCAAGTTCGTCCTTGGTAATCCGTACCCATGCCCGGTCGGCGTACGGCGTGTTGGGGCTGGCGAGCCGCTGCCCCTGGCCCGGGAAGGCTAGGTCCAGGACTGCGGCGAGGTCGTCCCGCCCGTTCGGCATCGGGGTCCCGGTCATGGACAGACGGACCGAGGCCAGGCTGGACAGATCACGAGCGCCTTGCCCGTGCAGTCCGTCGCTTCCGCGCTTTGCCCGATGGGCCTCATCGAATACGACCATCGCACGGTGGCCGGTCATCCACTCGTCCGCTGCCGCGCGGAAGGCTCCCGTCGCCGCGCGCTCGTAGTTCACGACCACGACGTCACTCCGTCGACGGGGGAGGCGGGGTGCCACCTCGACGTCAGGCCGCCGCCCAGGTGCGAAGCAGTCCCGAGCCTCCTCCTGCCACGCCTCGTAGGCGCTCTGGGGAGCGATGACCAGCAGCCGGTCCACCCGTCCCGCGTGACGCAGCAGCGAGAAGACGGCGTACGCCATCGTCGTCTTGCCGCTGCCCGGTACCGAGAAGTTGCCACCTCCAGCACCGCGCACCAGGGTCGCCACCGCCACCTGCTGCGCAGGTAGCAACCTGCGCACGAACCCGTCCTCGACCAACGGCGCCGTCAACTCTGCCGCCTCGGCGGGATCGACCGGTGGCTGGGACAAGACTCCGCTCACCGTGTCGGCCACCTCAGCTGCTGAGCTAGCTGAGCGGGCAGCCTCTCCAGTCCAGCTCCAAGGCCATCGCCCCGCGGGCCATGGCTGTCTGAGCACGTCGCTCAACGATGCAGCTCGCTCGATCGGGACCTCAAAGGACCGGTCGTCGATCGCGGTTGCACCCGTGAACATCACCAGCTCCTGGCCGAGTGTGCGCCAGGTCGGCGTCGGCATGTCGGAAGGGGCGATGACGTGGAGCACAGCGCCGAGGCGCTCGATGACGCCGGCGGCGCTGTGCTCCGGGGCCGAACCACTCACCGGGTGGGGCCTCCAGCCACCTTGGCGTACAGCTTGCCGAGCGTGAAGAACTCCGTCAGCTCACGGAGGAGATTGACGGTGTCATCCGCAGCCTGCGCGTTGATGCCGATCGCCTCGAACAGGCTCTCGCTGGGCGCGTCGGCGTCACGGTCCTCGTCGGGCACCTTGAGGATGTCGTCCCGGGTGGCCGTCCGCAGATCGGTGGACTCGCGATGGGCGTCGGTGACCTTCTCGATGATGAGCTGGATCTGCCGGGTGAACTCGGTGATCGGGTCATCCGACTCGTCCGGGTCCTTGCCCAGCCACAGGTCGCGCAGCCACAAGTCGGTCAGGAACTCGGTGGGCTCGATCCGGTCGGCGGGCACGGCGGGCGACTCCGGTGCCACCAGCGCCGCGGCTGCGTCCTCGAGCTGGTCGAGCCCGCGCGGGTTCGCCACCATGCGCTGCAGCAGGATCACCGGATCGCTAGCGCGCACGTTGGCGGCCTTCCCACCACCACCGCGACCAGTCCGGGTGAGCGCCTTCCCCTGCTCGACCAAGAGGGGGTTGGTCATCAGCGCCACCCCACCGAGGGCCGCGAGGGCTCGTTGCGCGGGACCCGGCTCCTGCAGGGAGGACGCCAGCTCGGCCCGTGCCTTCTCCGCCAGCTCGTGAATGGGCATGTCCAGCAGGGAGACCCAGGAACCGGTCGGGTGCTCGGCCGCACGCCAGAACCAGGGCGAGTTGAACGTACCGATCAGGGCGGCTGCGATTGTGCCCTCGTCGCCGGACTTGTGGACGCGCAGGGCCACGACCGCCTGGGCCGCCCCGACTCGAGCGCGCTCGTCTGGTGAGCGCCAGATGCTGTTGCGCCGGAGGTGGTCGTTGACGATCTCCAACGACTCGCGCCGCTGGCCGGCATCCGGTCCGCTAGGGACGGCGGCCTGGGCCGTCATGGCGGCAAGGAGCTTGGTGATCATGGTGAGTCGGTTGCCGGGGGCGCCGTCCGCGACGACCGGCGGTCCCTGCCAGCTCACGGCCTGCTCCCCGAGCCATGCCGACCGCTCGCGGTCCGTGATCCGCCGCTGGCGGTGCAGCTCGTCGATGACCCCGATGGCGATCAGCCCCTGGACATCGCCCAGCAGCCAGGAATCCTTCGCCTTCCCAGGCATGTGGTAGCTCCGGATCATCTCCTGAAGCACGCTCACGACGGGGAAGTCCTCGTCCGTGGTCGTCGTCGGGTCTGGGGTGACCGCGATGACGAGCGAAACCTCCATCGTTCGGAGCAGTTGAAAGGCCACGGCAGCGGGGGTGGTGGCGGCGATGGTGTCGAGCCACGTGGGGATATCGCTGCCAGGGAAGTAGGACGCCGCGGCGCTGGTCGTGTAGCGAAGCTGCTCGTCCAGTCGACGAAGGTCGGCTGGCTCGAAGTTCCGCATCCGGGGCAGGGTCGAGTCGAACCAGTGCGCCGTCCCCACCGAGGAGGTGCTGCGGTTCGCCAGGACGTCTAGCGCGAGGATGGAGGAAAAGAGACGCTGGGCACCCTCAAACGCCTGACAGGTCCAAGCCGTCTGCTCACCGCCGGCCGTCCGGAGCTCGGTCAGTACCACATCGGGTGCCTCGAGGACACCGAACCGGACGATGCTGTCAATACGGTCCTTCTTCTTCCCGTCGGCCTGCGCGTAGGTGTCCAGGCCGAGGAGGCGCCGCTGGGCACCGATGATCTCGCGGACGTCCTCAGCTCCGCCGACCTCCATGACCGGCAGGGAGTAACGTTCGTGCTCCGCAGCCTCGGTGACGAGGCGGGCGTGCCCATCGAGCTCTGCGCCCATCCGGCGCAGTGCGCGACCGTTGAGCATCCATGGCTGAACGATGGGAGTGTTCACGCGCAGGCGGACCTGGTGGAGCACCCCCTGTTCGGTGCGCTTGGTCTGCGGTGCAGCGAGTGCGGCCAGATTGGCCTGGGTGTCGGCGTTGAGGGCCTCGACGAGCCGGACGAGTCCGAGGTCGACCTCGTCGATCGAGACGCCCTGCGCCTCGGCGAAGACCTCGCGGAACCGTCCACCGAACTTGGTGAGGGGAGCGCCATCGGCCTCGGCCTCACGGCCCGCCTCCGGGCGGAACGGCTCTGGGCGGAGGGGGCGGCCCTTGAGTCGGGACGGCGGCGGCTTCAGCTCGTCATCCGAGAGCGCACGCAGGACGGCGCTGCTGGACCGCGCGTTCTGGGCTGAGCGGGAGTTACGGGACACGTCGACCTCCGTGGTCGTACGGGCCCGTGCCGGACGATCGGCGGGGTGGTCGCACAGCACCGCTGCACGACGAGAGCCCCTCCGGTCGCACCGTGACCTCGGCATCGGGCACCCCAACGGCCCGATACCGCTGGGGAACCCGCTGAGCCAGGGCGGCACGAGCAGGTGGCTATGCGAGGACGGAGCGTTGCAGAACTCCGCGGTGTTGTCGAGACCCAGTCACTCAAGCGTGTCGGTGCGATGCCAAAGCTGCGAACGCCCGTGGACGCAGGTCCGGCAACGGGCAGTGGCCGATGACCATCTCGGAAGCGTCGCAGCACCGCTCCCCGTCTTCATCCTCGATCCAGGCCACCCAACCCTGGTCACCGTCCGAGTCCAGGGCCAGGACCACGTGTGCGCCGTCCACAGCGAACTGCACGCCGAAGTACCCGCCGGCCAGCGAGACGACCTTGCCGTCCGTGGCGTCCGCGGCCCGATCGATTTCCCGCAGGTATGCCGCGTACTCCACGAGCTGCCTCAGCCCCTTCACCCCGCGGCGTGGCGCCCTGGGGACCAGTGTCCAGATGGTGCAGCAAGGCCATGATGGCCGCTGGGCACTCCAGCTCCACCCGCAGTCGCAGGCCGACGGCGTTTGCCCTCGGCGTCACGGTCACCGAGGCTCTCGCGCCTCCCGCGACAATGCCGGACATGGGTGGATCCACGGACTGGGCCGCAGCTAGGGCGCAACTGCCCGGTGAGCCCCTCTTGGCCTTCCAGGTTGCGGGTCGACCCTCCTCGTACTCGACCGCGGCGACCGCCTCGTGGAAGCAGACGGTCCGAGCCGCCATCGAAGCCGAGCACGCCGAGCCGACCATCGGCCGCTTCGCGGTAAGCATTGAGTTCCGTACGCCGGTGCCTCGCAACAGCAACGAGGCTTGGGACCTAGACAACCTCGTCAAGGCCACCTTGGACGCCATGGAAGGGGTCTTCGGGCACCGTCCCTGGGCGGGGCCGCCCCAGCCGGCCGATGACCGGGTGGACTATCTGGTGGCCAGCAAGCGCACCGTGGCGGATGACGAGGAACCGGGAGCGACGATCATCGTCCACATGGATGGCTAGGGCCTGTCCTGCGGATCATGTGCGCCACCAACCGTCTCCCCAGGCTGCTTTCGGGACACCTTGTCGTCGTCATCCATCACCGCCACCCTGGAGGTATGGCCGAGGTGGGCGAGCACCCTGCGGTCCCGGCCGCGAGGGCTGCCACGGAGCAGGCCCGTGCGGCAGCCGAGCGCACCAGGGACGCGATAGCCAAGTTGGCTCGACTCCAAGAGCGAGTGCGTCACGCAGAGGCTAAGACCGCCACCACCGAGGCCCAGATCGCCGACACCCTGCGCGACCTGGCCGCAACAGCCAGGGCCCAGGGCCGTTCCGCAGACGCCGAGCGGCTCCTACGGGAGGCTGATGCGGCGGAACGGGAAGCGCGACGCGCGCCAGGCCGCGCCCGTGACACCTGACCGCTCAGCGCACCCCCGAGGATCGGACGACGGCGACCTGGCGAGGGATCGTCGCGTCTCAGAAGCCTTCCGGCGGGCGGTGGCCCGGGAGCATGAGGCCATCGCAGCGCATGAGCGCGCGATCGCGATGCACGAGGCCACTGCTGCTCGCCTGGAGGCTGATGCGGACAGCGAGCCCGACCCTGAAGTTGCCGCCCAACGCCGGGGGGGGGCGGACGTTGAGCGTGCACGGGCGCAGGCCGCCCGGACGCGCGCTGCGGCGGCCCTGAGACGACTGCGCGAAGAGGGGGCTCTGTGAGAGGTCCCACTGGATGGGTCGCTCAGGGGTACCAGCGGCAGTCGCGGCGCACATGATCCGCAGGACAGGCCCTAGGCGTACCAGCCGGCGGAGGTTCCTTCCGGCCGAGGACCTTGAAGCTCCGCCTACCCTGAGCGGCGGCCCGCCACCTTCGAGGATGCCGGGGTTGAGTAGCTTCGCTCGATCTCTTCAGCCAAGGAGTCGTCCCCGATCGCTCGAAGAGCCCCGAGGAGGGACTGCGAGGGCGACGAAAGCCGCCGACCCTTGCCGATCTTGGCGCTCCGTACAACCTTCGACCCGGCCGCGGTTCGCTGCTTCTCGATCGACTCGCTCACGCGACTCGCCTCCTCGGGACGGGCAGCTCAATAGTACTCATGGGATGTCTACTACGGCCCGACGACACCTACTGCCGTCCTAGGAAGTCGGCGATCTGCCGAAGGTTCTCCAGGGGTGTCCCCATAGACAGCCTGTCGGCGAAGCCTGAAGGGGCATCCAGTGCGACACAGCCCAGGACCTCCCCACCCTTGGCGCTCAAGATTGGCACGGCAAGTACGTAGATCAGATGACCGCCCAGCACGCTGGCGCTGGACTTCAGCGCCTTAGTGAACTCCGCGTGAGTCAACCCTTGCCGAACATCCTCTGACTGACCGTTCCACTCTTGGCTGGTGCAGCCGCGCAGCGGCTCCCACAGTTCGCCCAGATCGGCGTGGACCATGTCTCCATCGCGGATGCACAGCCCGATGGTGCCCTTGGCCTCAGTCCACTCGATGCCCGAGGAGCTGTGACGATTCCGTGAGCGCTGGCGGTAGCTCGGCTTCAGCCGGCGGGGGGTATTTCGACGGAGCAACCGGTCCACGAGCGGTCGTCGCTGCGGCTTCCAGACAGTGATCCCCAGATCGAAGGGCGAGATGCCAACGTCCTTATCAACGGCCCACTTCAGCGCCTCGACCAAGCCATCTAGCTCGGACTTGTCCTTCGCTTCCCGCCCTCGACGAGCTTCGTCGATTGCCGACCAGAGGCCGCTCGACCCACCCGCCGCGGCGCCCACGAGAGTGACCCAGGCCGCAACACCTGCGCTACCAGGCGTCCACAGACCGACCCTGATGACGGCGAGGACGATGGCCGCCAGGACGGCGATCCCGCTGAGCACAGCGAGGCCGATGAGGCGTCGGGTCCAGAGCAACGCCCCTCCGCTGCGTAGTGAGACAGTCACCCCACGATAGCTGGAGTGCTGCCGCGCTGGCCCGGCCGCCAGACTCCCGCTCCGACGCGACCGTCGTCACGACGACCAACATGGACGACGGAAGGCAAATCCCAGGCTAGCTGGGAGCTGCTGGGGCACAGACGGGGCACACGAGGCCGGAAAGGCGCTGGAAAGCGGCAAGAGACGCCGACAATCACCGGAAGACAAAATCCCAGCTAAGGATGCCGGTCAAGGAATCAACGCAGGTCGGAACCACCGGAATGGATTTACTGGGACTACACGCAGCTGCGCTTCCCCCGCCGCGAGGGCATGCGGATCGACTTCGTGCTGGGCACCCCGCCGCTGGCGGCCCGGGTGAGTGGGGCGCTCATCGACCGCGAGGAGCGCAAGGGCAAGGGCGCCAGCGACCACGCCCCCGTGGTGGTCGAGCTCGCCGACTGAGGCGGCCGCCGTCAGGTGGTCACGCGCGCACCGGCGGGCGGCGACGCGACCTCGGGCTCGCCGGCCCGCGCCGATGGAGCCCGCTCGCCGGGCCGCCGGCGGAGCCGCAACGCCCGCGACAGGGCGGTCTGCTGCCCGAACGACGCGGTCAGCCGGTCGAGGAAGATGGCCAGCAGGACCACGGCCAGGCCGCCCTCGAAGCCGCTGGCGACGTCGAGCTGGGTGACCGCCCGCACCACCACCGCGCCCAGGCCGGCCGCGCCGAGCAGGCCGGCGGTGACCACCATGGACAGCGCCAGCATGATCACCTGGTTGACGCCGGCCATGATCGACGGCAGCGCCAGCGGCAGCTGCACCTCGCGCAGCACCTGCCCGGGGCGGGCACCGAAGGCCTGCGCCGCCTCGACCACCTCGCGGTCGACCTGCCGGATGCCCAGCTCGGTCAGCCGCACGCCCGGCGGGATGGCGAACAGGATGGTCGCCACCACGCCCGGCACGACGCCCACGCCGAAGAAGAAGACGGCGGGGATGAGGTAGACGAACACCGGCAGCGTCTGCATGAAGTCCAGCACCGGCCGGACCGTCATGCTCACCGCCCGGGAGCGGGCCGCCAGGATCCCGAGCGGGATCCCGATCGCCGCGGCGATGACCGCGGCCACCAGCACCAGCGCGAGGGTCTGCATCGTCTCGACCCACAGCTCCAGCGACACCACCAGCAGGAACGCCAGCACGGTGTAGAGCGCCAGCCACGGGCCGCGCAGCAGCAGGGCGAGCACCGTGAAGACCACGATCCACACCACCGGCGGCGGGGAGACCAGCACGTCGGTGAGCCGGTCCACGAGGACCTGCATGACGTTCGAGATGGCGTCGAACAGCCACGGGACGGTCGCGAGCAGCCAGTCGATGAGGTCGGCGACCCACTGGCCGAGCGGGATGTGCGGGATCACGGGCGCCTCCCCCGGACCGGGACGGCCGACAGCGCGTCGAGCACCGCGGCCCGCGGGACGACGCCGAGCAGCCGCCCGGCGTCGTCGACGACGCCGAGCGGCACGGGGTGCCGCCCGACCAGGTGCACGAACTCGACGACCGGGCGGTCGGCGGCGATGGTCGCGTGGTCGGGGACCAGCTCGCGCGGGCCGAGGACGGTGCGGCCCTCCTGCACCGCGCGGGCGAGCAGGTCGTCGCGGGCGACGCCGGCGATCCGCCCGCCGTCGTCGAGGACGTAGACGCCGGTGGCCTCCGCCGCGCCCAGCGCCCTGAGCACGTCGCCGGGTGCGTCGCCGAGCCGGGCGGTCAGCCGGGGCTCGCGGAGCAGATCGCCGGCGGTGAGCACCCGGGTCCGGTCGACGTCGGAGGTGAAGTCGGCGACGTAGTCGTCGGCGGGCGCCGAGATGATCTCCGGCCCGGTGCCGAGCTGGACCGTCCGCCCGTCCTTGAGCATGAGGATCCGGTCGCCGAGCCGCATGGCCTCGTTGAGGTCGTGGGTGATGAACACGATGGTCTTCGCCAGCTCCGCCTGCAGCCGCTCCAGCAGGTCCTGCATGTCGCGGCGGATCAGCGGGTCCAGCGCGGAGAACGGCTCGTCCATGAGCAGCACCTCCGAGTCGGCGGCCAGCGCGCGGGCCAGGCCCACGCGCTGGCGCATGCCGCCGGACAGCTCGGCCGGCCGGGCCTCGGCCCGCTCGAGCAGCCCCACCGTCCCCAGCGCCCAGTCCGCCCGCTCGCGCTGCTCGGCCGCGCTCGCGCCGCGGACCTTGAGCGCGTAGGCCGCGTTCTCCCGGACCGTGCGGTGCGGCATCAGCGCGAAGTGCTGGAAGACCATGCTCATCTTCTCGTTGCGCACCGCGCGCAGCTGCGCGTCGTCGAGCGCCCGCAGGTCCCGGCCCTCGACCTCCACGGTGCCGGCGCTGGGCTCGATCAGCCGGTTGAGCAGGCGGACCAGCGTGGACTTGCCCGACCCCGACAGCCCCATGACGACGAAGAGCTCACCGCGCCCGACGGCGAAGCTGACGTCGTGGACGGCGAGCGTCGCCCCGGTGCGCCGTTGGATCTCGTCGCGCCCGAGCCCCTCCCCGGCCAGCCGCAGGGCCTCCTGCTCGCGCGCCCCGAAGACCTTGGTCAGGCCCGAGACGCGCAGCACCGGCGCGGTCACGTCAGCCGATCCACTCGTCGATCTGGTCGCCGTGGGAGTCGACCCACTCGCGCGCCACCGTGGCCACGTCCTCGCCGTCGACGTCGACCTGCTTCTGCATCTCCTCCATCTCCTCGACGGAGATGCGGAAGTTCGTCAGCAGCTCGACGAAGCCCGGGGCCTGCTCCCGCAGCTCGTTGCTGGCGGCGATGTTGGCGCTGTAGGAGGGCATCGCGCAGGCGCCGTCGCCCTCGGTGAGGCAGCCTTCGGTGTAGGGCGTGGGCTCCTCGAGCTGGACCATGTCGTACTGCGCGAACACCGCGTGCGGGTGGTAGAGGTACAGCACGATCGGCTCCTCGCGGCTGTAGCTGTTCTCCAGCTGGGCGAGCTCGGCGGCCTCGCTGGAGACGACGTGCTCGAGCTCGATGCCGTAGCCCTGGAGCCGCTTGGCGTTCTGCTCGGTGGTGATGTAGCCGGGGTCGGCGTCGTAGAACTTGCCGCCGAGCTGCTCGGCGTAGTCGTTGAGCTGGGTGACGCTGGTCAGCCCCTCCAGCGGCCCGCCCGGCTCGACGGCGTAGGCCGGCACGAACCAGCCCTGCGCGGCGTCGCCGTAGGTCTCCGAGACGATCTCGACCCGGTCGGCGGCCGAGTCGGCCAGCTCCTGCTGGTTGGGCAGCGCCACCTCGGTGAGCAGGTCGATGTCGCCGCGCGCGGCGCCGGCCCAGGCGGCGGCGGGGTCGAGCTGGGTGGTGGCCAGCGAGGCGACGCCGAGGTCGGGGTTGTCGGCGGCGATCTCGCCCAGGATGCCGTTGGTCAGGCCGGCGGCGGTCCAGCTGAACTGGGCGGTCTGGACGGTGATGCCGTCGCCACCGCCACCGCCACCGCTGGCGCCGGAGCCCGCCTCCTCGCTCGTGCACCCGGCGAGGGCTGCGGCCAGGAGGGCGGTGAGCGCCACGGCGGAGGCGCGGGGGCGGAGGGGAGTGTGCTGCATGGGGTCCTCTTCCTGGGGACGTGGGGCCTGACGGGCCGCAGCAGGTGGGGGCACAGTACGAGGCGCAGGCCCCCTGGAGGAGCCTGCGCCTCGTACCGCGATCGGTCGGGGGAGGGCGGCGGCCGGGGTCAGGCGGCGGCGGGCCCGACCGGGGCGTCGCCCCGGAGGGTGATGCGGTGCATGACACGGCGCTGGTCGCCGTAGTCGCGGTTGGCGTAGTGCACCGTCGACCGGTTGTCCCACATCACGACGTCGCCGACCGACCAGCGGTGCCGCACGACGTGCTCCGGCTTGGTGATGTGCGCGTAGAACAGGTCGAGCAGGTACCGGCTCTCGGCGTCGGAGACGCCCTCGACGTGCGAGACGAAGCCGGGGTTGACGAACAGCCCCTTGCGGCCGGTCTCGGGGTGCACGCGCACGACCGGGTGCGAGACGGGGACGAGGGCGCGGTACTCCTCGCCCTCCCACTTGGTGCGCTCCTCGCGCTGGGCGACGTAGTAGCCGAACTCGCGGGTGCCGTCGTGCACCGCGACGAGCCGGTCGGCCAGGCGCCGCACCGGCTCGGACAGCGAGCGGTAGGCCAGCTCCAGGTCGGCCCACTGGGTGTCCCCGCCGGTGGGCGGGAGGACGACGGCCCGCAGGACCGAGCCCAGCGGCGGCCGCCGCACGAAGGTGACGTCGGTGTGCCAGACGTCGGCGAAGCCGCCGGTCGCGCTGTCGAGCGCGTAGATCTCCGGGTGCTCCTCGTCGACGCCCGGGACGACCGGGTGCGACTCGGTGACCTCGCCCAGGCGGCGGCCGAGGGCGATCTGGCCGTCGGGGTGCAGGTCGTGCTGGCCGGCGAAGAACAGCACCTTGTACTCGGCGAGCGCGGCCCGGATCGCCCGGACCTGCTCGTCGGTGGCGCGGGCGAGGTCGACGCCGTGGACCCGGGCGCCGATGGTCGGCTCCAGGCGCTCGAGGTCGAGGACGCCGCCGTCGAGGTCGGCGGGCGTGGTCGGGGCAGCGGCGAGCAGGGTCATGCCAGGTCTCCAGGGGTGGGTGCGGACGAGCGGACGGGGCCGGGGACGGGGCTCAGGCCCGACAGAGCGCGCTCGCGCACCGCAGCAGGTCGACGTGCCGGCGCGCCACGAGCGCAATCCGCACAATCCCGACCAACTGCATGGGGATTACCGTAGCCGGTGTCCCGCCTCCTGACGACGAGGGGTCCCGCCGTGTCCGTGCCCGGCTCGCTGTTCATCGACGGGACGTGGCAGGACGCCCGCTCCGGCCGCGTCCTGCGGGTCCTCGACCCGTTCGACGGGTCGGTCGTGGTCGCGCACGACGCCGCCACGCCCGGCGACGTCGACCGCGCGGTCGCGGCGGCGCGGGCGGCGTTCGAGTCCGGGAAGTGGTCCGGCCTGCCCGCGGCCGAGCGCGCGGCGCTGCTGCACCGCACCGCGGACCTGCTGGTCCGCGACCGCGAGCACGTCGCGCTGCTGGAGACCCGCGACACCGGCAAGACGCTGCGCGAGAGCCGGGCCGACGTCGACGACGTGGTCGCGGTGCTGCGCTACTACGCCGGACTCGCGGTCGTCGACGTCGGCCGGTCCGTCGACGCCGGCCCCGGGGTCGACAGCCGGGTCGTCGCCGAGCCGGCCGGCGTGTGCGCGCTGGTCACGCCGTGGAACTACCCGCTGCTCGAGATCTCCTGGAAGCTCGCGCCGGCGCTCGCGGCCGGCTGCACGGCGGTGGTCAAGCCCAGCGAGCTCACCCCGCTGACCACCGCGCACCTGCTGTCGCTGCTGGCCGAGGCCGGCCTGCCCTCGGGGGTGGCCAACCTGGTGCTCGGCGACGGGGAGGTCGGGGCGGCGCTGGTCGCGCACCCCGACGTCGACCTGGTCAGCTTCACCGGTGGCACCGCGACCGGCCGGGCCGTCCTGCGCGCCGCCGCGGACACCGTGAAGCGGGTGCACTGCGAGCTCGGCGGCAAGAACCCGAACGTCGTCTTCCCCGACGTCGACGTGGACGTCGTGGTCGACAACGCCCTGTACGCGGCCTTCCTGCACGCGGGGCAGGTCTGCTCGGCCGGGTCACGGCTGGTCGTGCACGCCGACGTGCACGACGCCGTCGTGGCCGGCCTGGTCGCCGGCGCGGAGGCGATCCGGCTGGGCGACGGGCGGGACGAGCGCACCCAGTCGGGCCCGCTGATCTCGGCGGCGCAGCGGGCGCGGACCGAGGAGATGGTCGCCGGGGCGCTGGCCGAGGGCGCGGTCCTGGCCGCCGGCGGACGCCGTCCCGACGACCCGGCACTGCGGGACGGCTTCTTCTACCGGCCGACGGTGCTGACCGGGTGCCGGCGGGACACGGCCGTCGTCCGCGAGGAGGTCTTCGGGCCGGTCCTCACCGTGGAGACCTTCACCGACGAGCAGGAGGCGGTCGCGCTGGCGAACGACACCGTCTACGGCCTGGCCGGCGCGGTGTGGACCGGCGACGACGAGCGCGCCGAGCGGGTGGCCGCCGCCCTGCGCTGCGGCACGGTGTGGGTCAACGACTACCACCCGTACGTCCCCGGGGCGGAGTGGGGCGGGCGCGGGCAGTCCGGCGTCGGGCGGGAGCTCGGGCCCACCGGGCTGGCCGGGTACCGCGAGCTCAAGCACGTGTGGCGGCGGCGGTCGCCGGGCCGCAGCGGCTGGCTCGGCTGAGCCCCGCTCCGTCGCGCCGGGCGGCTCAGCGGGCGGGCACCAGCTCGGCGACCAGCGCGCGGACCCGCCGCTCGATCTCGTCGCGGATGGGCCGCACGGCCTCCACGCCCATGCCGGCCGGGTCCTCGAGCTCCCAGTCGAGGTAGCGCTTGCCGGGGAAGACCGGGCAGGCGTCGCCGCAGCCCATGGTGATGACGACGTCGGAGGCCTCGACCGCCTCGGTGGTGAGCACCTTCGGGCGCTGGTCGGTGATGTCGATGCCGACCTCGGTCATCGCCTCCACGGCGGAGGGGTTGATTCGGTCGCCGGGCAGGGAGCCGGCCGAGCGGACCTCGACGGCGTCCCCGGCGAGGTGGCGCAGCCAGCCGGCGGCCATCTGGGAGCGGCCGGCGTTGTGCACGCAGACGAACAGGACGCTGGGCTTGTCGGACACGGTGGGATCTCCTCCAGGTGGACGAGCGGGCGCGGTCAACGCGCGGCGGCGACAGGGTGCAGGTCGGCGAGCAGGGCACGCACGCGGGCGTCGATGTCGGCGCGGATGGCGCGGACCTCGCCCACGGACAGGCCGGCGGGGTCGCGGACCTGCCAGTCGAGGTAGCGCTTGCCGGGATGGACCGGGCAGGCGTCGCCGCAGCCCATGGTGACGACCACGTCGGCGGCGCGGACCACGTCGTCGGTGAGCGGCTTGGGGAACTCCGCCCCGAGGTCGATGCCGACCTCGGCCATGGCCTCGACGACCGCGTCGTCGATGCTCGCGGTCGGCAGGGAGCCCGCCGAGCGGACGTGCACCCGGTCGCCGCCGTGGTGGGCCGTGAGCGCGGCCGCCATCTGCGAGCGCCCGGCGTTGTGGACGCAGACGAAGAGGATCTCGCAGGTGTCGGTCGCGATGGCGCCCTCGGCCTGCGCGAGCGCGGTGAGGCGCTCGGTGGCGAAGCGTTCGGTCAGCACCGGCAGGTGGGTGGTGACCGTCGCGGTGCGCCCCAGGGCGGTGTAGGACTCGAACACGTAGCGGTCGATCGTCTCGCGGGCGAAGACCCCGGTGAAGCGGGTGGCCAGCTGGTCGGCCAGGCGGTGCAGTGTCGCCTCAGGGGTCAGCAGGCCGGGCAGGGACCCGTGCTCGTCGGTCATCGCGCACTCCTCACGGCAGCGGGGACGGTGGGGTCGCCCGGGAACCAGCGGCGGGCGGCCCAGAGCGACACGTAGACGAGGGCCACGAGGACGGGGACCTCGATGAGCGGGCCGACCACGCCGGCCAGCGCCTGGCCGGAGGTGACGCCGAAGGTGCCGATCGCGACGGCGATAGCCAGCTCGAAGTTGTTGCCCGCCGCGGTGAAGGCCAGGGTCGCCGTCCTGGCGTAGCCGAGGCGCAGCCGCATGCCGAGCAGGAAGCTCCCGCCGAACACGAGGAGGAAGTAGGCGAGCAGCGGCAGCGCGATCCGGGCGACGTCCCAGGGCCGCGAGGTGACGGCGTCGCCCTGCAGCGCGAAGAGCACGACGATCGTGAACAACAGCCCGTACAGCGCGACCGGCCCGATCCGCGGCAGGAACCGCTCCTCGTACCAGTCCCGGCCACGCGCCCGCTCGCCCAGCGTGCGGGTGAGGAAGCCGGCGGCGAGCGGGACGCCGAGGAACACGAGCACCGACACGACGATCGCCCCGACGCTGAACTCCGCCGACGTCGTCGGCAGGCCGAGCCACCCCGGCAGCACCTGCAGGTAGAACCAGCCCAGCGCGGCGAAGGCCAGGACCTGGAACACCGAGTTGACCGCGACCAGGACGGCGGCGGCCTCGCGGTCACCGCAGGACAGGTCGTTCCAGACCAGCACCATCGCGATGCACCGGGCCAGGCCCACGATCACCAGGCCGGTGCGGTACTCGGGCAGGTCGGGCAGCAGCGCCCAGGCCAGCACGAACATCAGCGCCGGGCCGACCAGCCAGTTGAGCACCAGGCTGGCGGCCAGCAGCCGGCGGTCGCCGGTGACGCGGTCCAGCTCGGAGTACCGGACCTTGGCCAGGACCGGGTACATCATCAGCAGCAGGCCGACCGCGATGGGCAGGCTGACGCCGCCCACCTCGACCGCCGACAGGGCGTCGTCGAGCCCGGGCACCCAGCGGCCCAGCGCCAGGCCGAGCGCCATCGCGGCGGCGATCCACACCGGCAGGAAGCGGTCCAGGGTCGACAGGCGGGCGAGGACGGGCGCCTCCGGGCCGGTGCCGGCGCGGGGGCGCTCGGCGACGGCGTCGCTCACGCGGCCGCGGGCTTGACGGCCCGCACGATCGCGCCGTGCAGGCCGGGCGCGACCTCGTGCGTGAAGGTGACCGTTGCGTCGGCGAAGCCGGCCGCGGCGAGGCCCTCGAGGTACTCGGACCGGGACAGCGCGCCGGCGATGCAGCCGACGTAGGAGCCGCGCTCGGCCCGCTCGGCCGGGGTCACGGAGTCCTCGGCGACGACGTCGGAGATGCCGATGCGCCCGCCGGGGGCGAGCACGCGGAAGGTCTCGGCGAGCACCGCGGGCTTGTCGGTCGACAGGTTCACGACGCAGTTGGAGATGACGACGTCGACGCTCGCGTCCGCGAGCGGGAGGTCCTCGATGGTGCCCTTGCGGAACTCGACGTTCGTCGCGCCGGCCTCCGCCGCGTTGGCGCGGGCGAGGTCGAGCATCTCGTCGGTCATGTCGACGCCGTACGCGAAACCCGTGGGGCCGACGCGGCGGGCCGAGAGCAGCACGTCGATGCCCCCGCCGGAGCCGAGGTCGAGCACCCGCTCCCCCTCGTGCAGGTCGGCGACGGCGACCGGGTTGCCGCAGCCGAGCGACGCCAGCACGGCCTCGTCGGGGAGCCCCGCGGTGGCCGCGGCGTCGTACAGGCCGGCGCCGAAGCGCCCGTCGTCCCCGGCCGCCGGGCCGCAGCAGCCGCCCCCGACCTCCTGCGCGGCCGCGGCGTAGCGCGCGCGGACCTGCTCCCGCAGGTCGACCTCGGTCCCGGTCATGGCTCCTCCACACATCGATGGACGTCGATGACAGGACGGTGCCACAGACATCGACGGTTGTCGATATCGACGTCCGTGGATGTCCGGTGCGACACTGGCGCCGTGACGACGTCGCTGCCGCTGGCCCCGGGGACCGACGCGTGCTGCGCGCCGCTGGTCCGCGCCCCCCTGAGCGCCGCCGACGCCGCCACGCTGGCCGGGACGCTCAAGGCGATCGCCGACCCGGCGCGGCTCCGGCTGCTGTCGCTGGTGGCCGCCCACGACGGTGGCGAGGCCTGCGTCTGCGACCTCGTCGAGCCCCTCGGCCTGTCCCAGCCGACCGTGTCGCACCACCTGCGGGTCCTCGTCGACGCCGGCCTGCTCACCCGCGAGAAGCGCGGCGTGTGGGCCTACTACGCCCTCGTGCCCGGGGCCCTGGACTCCCTCGCCGCGGTCCTCACGACCACCGCGTCCTGAGTCCGCGTCCCGGCAGTCATCGACGTCCGGGGATCCGGCGGGGAGCATCAGGTCATGGACGAGCAGTCCGTCCGGGCCGCGCTGGAGCACTACGTCCGCCACAGCGCTGCGGGCGACGAGGACCGCGCCAGCGAGATCTACCACGAGGACGCCGTTCTCGAGTTCCCGCAGTCCGGCGAGCGGTTCGAGGGCGTGGCGAACTTCCGGGAGTGGCGTCGGGACTACCCGGCACGGGTCGACCTGGAGATCGTCCGCGTGCGGGGGCGGGACGACTTCTGGGTGGTGGAGGTGCGCGCCCGGTACGACGGCGGTCCGTGGATGTACGGACCGGCCGTCTACGAGTTCCGGGGAGACCGGGTGGCCCGCGAGACGATCTACATCGGCGAGGCCTGGGAGGCGCCCGGGTGGCGGGCGCGCTGGCGGGCGGCGCCCTGACCCCGGAGTGTCCCGACTCACGGGCTGACCTGCGCAGACGCCCTGCGGAGGGGCATCGGCGGGGCCGCCGCGGTGTTGTACCCGTCGATGACCGCGCCCGCCCTGCTCGAGGCCCCCTCCCCCACCCGCCTGTGGACACCGAGGCGCGTCCTCGTGACCCGCTCGGCCGCCGAGCGCCCGCACGGGCAGCGCGTGCTGCGCCGCCTCGAGGCCGCCGGCGTCGGCGCGATCGACCTGCTGCCCGGCGACCGGCTGCCCTCCCTGCGCGGGCGCGGCGACGACGACCGCGCGGCGTTCACGGCCGCCAAGGACACGATGGCGCTGGTGGTGCCGCCGCCGTCCAAGCGCCGGCTGCAGCCCATCCCGCCGTCGGCGGACTTCCGGCTCGACCTGGCCGAGGGCTGCCCCGCGCACTGCCAGTACTGCTACCTCGCCGGCTCGCTGTCCGGCCCGCCGATCACCCGGGTGTGGGCCGACCTCGACGAGGTGCTCGAGGGCCTCGACGCCTACGTCGGCCGGGGTCACGTCACGTCCGGCACGGTCGGGCGCGGCGGCGAGGGGACGACGTTCGAGGCGTCCTGCTACACCGACCCGCTGGCGATCGAGCACCTCACCGGCGGCCTGGCCCGCATGGTCGAGCACTTCGGCACGCACGCGTGGCCGGGCCCCGTGCAGCTGCGCGCGACCACCAAGTTCGACGACGTGGCCGGCCTGCTGGGCCTGCCGCACGGCGGCCGCACCCGGCTCCGGTTCAGCCTCAACGCCGCCCCGGTGGCCCGCCGGTTCGAGGGCGCCACGGCGCGGGTCGAGGCGCGCACCGCCGCGCTGGCCGCCGTCGCCCGCGCCGGCTACCCGGTCGGCCTGACCATCGCGCCGATCATGCCGGTGGACGGCTGGCGCGAGGAGTACGGCGCCCTGCTCGACGCCGTCGCCGCGGCGCTGCCGGCGGACGCCGACCTCACCGTCGAGTGCATCACCCACCGGTTCACGCCGGGCAGCAAGGAGACGCTGCTCGACTGGTACCCGCGGACGAAGCTCGAGATGGACGAGTCGAAGCGCACGCTCAAGCGCGGGAGGTTCGGCTCGGTGAAGCACGTCTACCCGAAGGAGACGATGGCGCAGCTGCGGCCCTGGTTCGAGGCCGCCGTCGCCGACCGGCTCCCGCGGGCCCGCTTCCTCTACTGGACCTGAGTCCGCCCGCGATCATGGCGCCGGGACCGTGCCGGACGGGCCGGCGGCGGTCACGGCGCCATGATCGTCGGGATCAGGCAGCCGGGATCAGGCGGCCGGGATCAGGCCGTTCGGGTCGAGCACGTACTTCCGCGCCGCGCCCTGGTCGAACTCCTGGTAGCCGCGCGGGGCCTCCTCGAGCGGGATGACCGTCGCGTTGACCGCCTTCGCGATCTGCACCTTGTCGTGCAGGATCGCCATCATCAGCCCGCGGTGGTACCGCATGACCGGGCACTGGCCGGTGGTGAACGCGTGCGACTTCGCCCAGCCCAGGCCCAGCCGGATCGACAGCGAGCCGGTCTTGGCCGCCTCGTCCACCGCACCCGGGTCGCCGGTCACGTACAGGCCCGGGATGCCCAGCGCGCCACCGGCCCGGGTGATGTCCATCAGCGAGTTGAGGACCGTGGCCGGCGCCTCGTGCGAGGCGTCCGCGCCGTGCCCGCGCGCCTCGAAACCGACGGCGTCCACGCCGCAGTCGACCTCGGGCGTGCCGAGGATCTGCTCGATCTGGTCCTTCGGGTCGCCCTGGGAGACGTCGACGGTCTCGCAGCCGAAGCTGCGGGCCTGGGCCAGCCGGTCGGCGTTGAGGTCGCCGACGATGACGACGGCGGCACCGAGCAGCTGGGCGGAGGCGGCGGCCGCGAGCCCCACCGGGCCGGCGCCCGCGATGTAGACCGTCGAGCCGGTGCCGACGCCGGCGGTGACGCAGCCGTGGTAACCGGTCGGGAAGATGTCCGACAGCATCGTCAGGTCGCGGATCTTCTCCAGCGCCTGGTCCCGGTCGGGGAACTTCAGGCAGTTCCAGTCCGCGTAGGGGACCATCACGTACTCGGCCTGCCCGCCGGTCCAGCCGCCCATGTCCACGTAGCCGTAGGCCGAGCCGGGGCGGTCGGGGTTGACGTTCAGGCAGATCCCGGTCTTGCCCTCCTTGCAGTTGCGACAGCGGCCGCAGGCGATGTTGAAGGGCACGCTGACGATGTCGCCGATCTCGAGGAACTCGACGTCGGGCCCCTTCTCCACGATCTCGCCGGTGATCTCGTGGCCGAGGACGAGCCGCTCGGGCGCCGTCGTCCGGCCGCGGACCATGTGCTGGTCACTGCCGCAGATGTTGGTGGCGACCGTCCGCAGGATGACGCCGTGCGGCGTCTTGCGGCCGACGTTGGCCGGGTTGACCCCGGGCCCCTCCTTGAGCTCGAGCCCCGGGTAGTCCAGGTCCGCGACCTCGACCTTGCCCGGACCCATGTACATGACCGCCTTGTTCGCCACGGACGTGCCTCCTCTCGGCAGCCGGCACGGCACTGTGCCGGACACCGTCTCCGTTCGCCGCGCCGGCCGGCGCGGCCCTGGTGCCGCCCCCGCGACAGGACGGGACTCCTGGTCCCGGGGTCCGGCGGGGTCCGAGTGTGGCCCGGGTCACGAGACGGTCTCGACGGCGACACCGACCCCTTCCGGACGCGCGGCACGTTGCGACGTACCGTCGCCGGTCGTGCTCGTACTGCTCCCGCCCTCGGAGACCAAGTCCCCGGACGGCGACGGCGCCCCGCTCGACCTCGCCGCCCTCTCCACGCCGGAGCTCACCCCGCTGCGCGCACAACTGGTCGAGGCGCTGGTCCGGCTGGCCGCCGACCCGCCCGCCGCCCGCGCGGCGCTGGGCCTGTCCCCCGGTCAGGACGCGGAGCTCGCCCGCAACGCCGCGCTGTGCACCAGCCCCACCACGCCGGCGCTCGAGCGCTACACGGGCGTCCTCTACGACGCCCTCGCCGTCCGCACGCTGACGCGCGCGCAGCGGGCCCGGGCCGACCGCCGGATCGCCGTCGGCTCGGCGCTGTTCGGTCTGGTCCGCGCCACCGACGCCATCCCCGCCTACCGGCTGTCGGCCGGCGCCGCTCTCCCCGGGCTGCCCACCCTGCGCACGCTGTGGCGCCCGGTCCTCGGCCCGGTGCTCGCGGACTCCGGCGAGCTCGTCGTCGACCTGCGCAGCGGGGCCTACCAGGCGCTGGCCCCCGCCCCGGGCGCGGTCACCGTCGACGTCCTGAGCGAGCGCGCCGACGGCAGCCGCGCCGTGGTCAGCCACGCCAACAAGGCCCACAAGGGCCGGGTGGCCCGCCTGCTGGCCACGACGACGGCCGAGCCGGACGACGCCGGACGGGTGCGCACGCTGCTGCGGCGGGCCGGGTTGCACGTGGAACACGACGGCGCCGACGCGCTCACCCTGGTGCTGCCCGCGGCGGCGTGAGCGGCGCGCCGTCACGGGGTGTGACCGCAGAGGTTTTCGCTCGTGATCTCTGTTGGCAGTCCTGACCGTCGCTTACGATGTACACGGCGCCCGGACCCAGCCTCGGCCGGACCGCCGGTGTCCGAGGAGTCGGCCGTGAGCCGCGCGAAGGGTTTCGGTGGACCACACGTCTGGGCTCCCCGGGGAGCCGCCGGTCCCGGGTCCGCGCGACGCCGCCGAGCTGCTCAAGGCCGACCGGCCCCGCACCGAGGCCGCGTACCGGCTGCGGCTGCGTGACGCCAGCGTCGTCCTCGACCGCCTCGCCGAGCTCGCCGCCCGGCTGGTCGGCGCCCCGGTCGCCCAGCTGTCCCTGCTCGACGACGTCCAGGTGGTCGTCAGCGGCGCCGGGTTGCCGCCGGGCACGGTCGGCAGCGAGGTCCCGATCGAGACGACCGCCTGCTCCGTCGCCGCCGCCGAGCGGGCGCCGCTCGTCGTGCCCGACGCCCACGCCGAGCCCCGCGCGGCCGAGCTGCCGCAGGTGGCCGCCGGCGCCGTGGGCGCCTACCTCGGCGTCCCGCTGATCGACTCCGCCGGCCACACGGTCGGCGTCCTGTGCGTCGTCGCCCCCGCCCCGCGGTCGTGGTCGGACACCGACGTCTCCACCCTGCGCCAGCTCGCCGCGGCCGCCGTCACCGAGCTCGAGCTCGCCGCGCTGCGCACCGAGTACGAGGGCGACCGGCTGCGCTGGGGCCTGGCCATCGACGCCGCCGGGATCGGCACCTTCGACTGGGACCTGCGCACCGGCGAGCTGACCTGGGACGCGCGGCTGGTCGAGATGTTCGGGTACGCGCCCGAGGAGTTCGGCGGCACCATCGAGGACTTCAACGCGCGGGTCCACCCCGACGACCTGCCGCGGGTCACCGACGCGCTGCAGGCCAGCATCGACAGCCGCGGCGACTACGAGGCCGAGTACCGCGTGGTCTGGCCGGGCGGGGAGACCCGCTGGGTGCAGGCCCGCGGCCGGACGCTGGCCGACGAGCGCGGCGCGGCGGCCCGCGTGCTCGGCGCCGCCTACGACACGACCGCCGAGCGGGCCGCCGGCGTGCGGGTCACCCGGGTGCTCGAGGCGATGCCGGCCGGCTTCTACTCCCTCGACCGCGAGTGGCGGTTCACGCACGTCAACGCCGAGGCCGAGCGGCTGCTGGGCCGCAGCCGCGAGGAGCTGATCGGCCAGGAGCTCTGGACGGCGTTCCCCGCCGCGGTCGCCAGCGCCTTCGAGGAGAACTACCGCGCCGCCGTCCGCACCGGGACGCCGGTGCAGTTCGACGCGCACTACCCCGCGCCGCTCAACGGCTGGTACGAGCTGCGCGCCTGGCCCAGCCCCGAGGGGCTGTCGGTCTACTTCCTCGAGGTCACCGAGCGCCGCCGCGTGCAGGACCGCGCCGAGCGCGCCGCCCAGCGGCTCGCCCTGCTCGCCCAGGTCAGCGCCGAGCTCGCCGGCGCACTGGACCCGCAGACGGCGACCGGGCACCTGCCGCGGCTGGTGGTCCCGGCGCTGGCCGACTGGTGCATCGTCACCGTCGTCGACCCCGACGGCCGCCCGCGCGACGTCGGGCACTGGCACGCCGTCCCCTCGCAGCGCGCCCTGGTGGAGCGCTACGCCGCGGTCCGGCTCGACGCGATGCCGGCCACCGCGCCGCTCATGCGCGCCCTGCTCACCGGCGAGCCGGTGATGGAGCGCGGCGACGCCGTGCGCGACCTGCTGGCCGAGGGCGAGGCCCGCGACCTGCTGGTCGCGCTGGCCCCCGAGTCGGCGATCTCGATCCCGCTGCGCGGCCGCGACCGCACGCTCGGCGTCATGACGCTGTACTGGCGGGCGGGCTGGACGCCGCGCGAGGAGGACCTGGCCACCGCCCAGGACGTCGCCGACCGGGCCGGCCTGGCGCTGGACAACGCCCGCCTCTACGGCCAGCAGCGGGCGCTCGCCGAGGGGCTGCAGCGCAGCCTGCTCACCGAGCCGCCCGAGCCCGACCACGCCCAGATCGCCGTCCGCTACCTCCCGGCCGCCGAGGCCGCGCGGGTCGGCGGGGACTGGTACGACGCGTTCCTGCAGCCGGGCGGGTCGACGATGCTGGTCATCGGCGACGTCGTCGGCCACGACACCGAGGCCGCCGCCGCGATGGGGCAGCTGCGGGCCCTGCTGCGCGGCATCGCCACCTACAGCGACGCCGGCCCCGGCGAGGTGCTGCGCGGCCTGGACGCCTCGATGGCCGTGCTGCAGACCCGGGTCCTCGCCACCGCCACCGTGGCCCGCTTCGAGCAGACCGACGACGAGCGGGAGCGCGGCGTCACCCGGATGCGCTGGGCCAACGCCGGGCACCTGCCGCCGCTGGTCATCAACCCCGACGGCAGCGTGGCCGAGCTGGCCACCTGGCGCGGCGACCTGCTGCTCGGCGTCGACCCGGACGCCCGCCGCGAGGAGTCGGTGGTCACCCTCGACCGCGGCGCCACCGTGCTGCTGTTCACCGACGGGCTGATCGAGCGCCGCGACGCCGACCTCGACGCCGGCATGGCCCGGCTGCGCGAGGCGCTGCGCGAGCTCGCCGGCCGGCGGCTGGACGACCTGCTCGACGAGGTGCTGTACCGGCTGGTGGACGGCCGCCCGGAGGACGACGTCGCGCTCGTCGCGGTCCGGCTGCACCCGCAGGACCGCCCGCGCCCGCCCGACGCCGGCCCCAACCGGGTGCCCGACGTCGTCCCCGAGGACCCGGCGAGCCCGACGCTGCGCTGACCCCTCGCCGGATCCGGTCAGGAATCGAGAAGCCCCCGGCACCCGCCCCTCCCTAGCGTCTGCGGCACAGCGAGACCGCAGACCGACAGGGAGCTGAGATGCCCACCAAGGACGTCGAGCAGGGGACCACCGGCTTCACCGCCGAGGAGCGCGCCGCGATGAAGGAGCGCGCCGCCGAGCTGCGCGCCGAGGGGAGGAACGGCGCGAAGCGGGCCGACGGCCTGCAGGCGGTCCTGGACCGGATCGCGGAGATGGCACCGGAGGACCGGGCGCTCGCCGAGCGGGTGCACGTGGTGGTCACCACGACCGCCCCCCACCTGGCCCCGAGGACCTGGTACGGCATGCCCGCCTACGCGAACGCGGACGGCAAGGTCGTCGTCTTCTTCCAGGACGCCGGCAAGTTCGGCTCCCGCTACGCGACCCTCGGCTTCAACGACCCCGCGCGGCTCGACGACGGCGACCTCTGGCCGGTGTCGTTCGCGCTGACCGGCTGGAGCCCCGCGGTGGAGGAGCGGGTCACCGCGCTGGTGCGCACCGCCACCGCCTGACCGAGCCCGTCAGTCCCGCTGCTTGTCCCGGCGGACGGTCACCTTGCGGCCCTTGACCGTGCTGGCCCGCAGCGCGGTGATGACCTCCTCGGCGGCGGCCGCGGGGACCTCGACCAGGCTGAACCGCTCGGCGATCTCGATCGCGCCGACGTCGCGGCCGCGCAGCCCGGTCTCCCCCGCGATCGCGCCGACCAGGTCGCCCGGGCGGACGCCGGCGCTGCGGCCGGCGCCGATGAACACCCGCTCGGTGTCCCCGCCGCCGGAGCGGGACCGGGGCGGGCGGCCCTGGCCGCGGTCGCCGCGGTCGCCGTCCCGCCGGGCCGGCCGCTCCGGGCGCAGGGCGACCTCGGGGATCTCCTCGTCGTCGTCCGGGCCGGTGGTGGCCTCGTGGGCGAGCTTGACCGCCGCCAGGGCCACCTCCATGACGTCGAACTCGTCGGTGAGCGCCTCGACGACGGCGCGGAACCGCTCGAGGTCGTCCCCGAGCAGGCTCTCCCGCAGCGCGGCGCGGGTCAGCTCCAGCCGGCGGGCCCGCAGGTCGGCGACCGTGGGCACGCGTTCCACGTGGATCGGCGCGCCGGTGACCCGCTCGATCGTCTTGAGCATCCGGTGCGCCCGCGGCTCGACCAGCGTGATCGCCACGCCCTCGCGCCCGGCCCGGCCGACCCGGCCGATGCGGTGCACGTAGGTCTCCGCCGCGGCCGGGACGTCGTAGTTGACGACGTGGGTGAGCTGCTCGACGTCCAGCCCGCGGGCGGCGACGTCGGTGGCCACCAGCAGCTCCGCGGTGCCCGACCGCAGCCGCCCCATCACCCGGTCCCGCTGCTCCTGGCTCATCCCGCCGTGCAGCGCCTCGGCGCGGTAGCCACGGCCGTTGAGCGTCTCGGTGAGGTCGTCGACCTCGTCGCGGGTGCGGCAGAAGACGATGGCCGCCGTCGGGCTCTCGACGTCGAGGACCCGGCCCAGCGCCGCCGGCTTGGCCGCCCGGGCGACGACGAACGCCGTCTGGCGCACCAGGGGTGCCTCGCCCTCCACCGGCACCTGGCGGGCGACCTGGATGCGCAGCGGGTCGCGCAGGTGGCGGCGGGCCATGCTGTCGAGCCGGCGCGGCATGGTGGCGCTGAACAGCACCGTCTGCCGCTCCTCGGGCACCTCCTCCAGCAGCGCCTCGAGGTCCTCGGCGAAGCCCATGTCGAGCATCTCGTCGGCCTCGTCGAGCACCACGGTGGCCACGCCGCCCAGGTGCAGGCTGCCCCGCTGCAGCAGGTCCAGCGCCCGGCCGGGGGTGGCGACGACGACGTCCACCCCGGCCTCCAGCGCCCGCAGCTGCCGCGGGATCGGCTGGCCGCCGTAGACCGGCACCACCCGGGCGCCGAGGTCGCGGCCGTAGCGGTGCAGCGCCTCCGACACCTGGATGGCCAGCTCGCGGGTGGGCACGAGGACCAGGGCCAGCGGGTCGCCGCCGGGGCGGTCGTCGGGCAGCCGCTGCAGCACCGGCAGCGCGTAGGCGGCGGTCTTGCCGGTGCCGGTGGCGGCCTGGCCGAGCAGGTCGCGGCCGGCGACCATCGGCGGCACCGCCTCGCGCTGGATCGGCGTGGGTTCCTCGTAGCCGAGCCGCGACAGCGCCGCCAGGAGCTCCGGCCGCAGGCCCAGGTCGGCGAAGGTCCCGCCGTCGGGGGCAACCGTCTCGTCGGCCTGCTGCAGGGTGTCCTCGCCGTCCACGCGCCCAGTGTCCGGCACGGCAGCCCGCCCCCGGCACGGCACCCCGGCATGGCACCCTCCCCCGGTGACCCCCGCACCCGCCGCCGACGACGACCTCTGCCTGCGCCCGGCCACCGAGCTGGCCGCGCTGGTGCGCGCGCGGGAGGTCTCGGCCCGCGAGCTGCTGGAGGCGCACCTGGCGCGGATCGAGCGGATCGACCCGCAGGTCACCGCGATCGTCACCCTGGACGCCGAGGGCGCCCGGGCCGCGGCCGACGCCGCCGACGCCGCGCTGGCCGCCGGGGAGGAGGTCGGCCCGCTGCACGGCCTGCCGGTGGCGCACAAGGACACCCACGCCACCGGCGGGATGCGGACCACCTGGGGCTCGCCGCTGCACGCGGACACCGTCCCGGCGCGCGACGAGCTCGTCGTCGAGCGGCTGCGCCGGGCGGGCGCGGTCCGGGTGGGCAAGACCAACGTGCCGGAGTTCGCGGCCGGCTCGCACACGTTCAACCCGCTCTTCGGCGCCACGCACAACCCGTGGCGGCACGGGCTGTCGGCCGGCGGGTCCAGCGGCGGCGCGGCGGCCGCGCTCGCCGCCGGGCTGGTGCCGGTGGCCGAGGGCAGCGACATGGGCGGCTCGCTGCGCAACCCGGCGGCGTTCTGCGGCGTCGTCGGGCTGCGCCCCACGCCCGGGCGGGTGCCGACCTGGCCCGCCGGGCTGGGCTGGGCGACGCTGTCGGTGCAGGGACCGATGGGCCGCACCGTGGGCGACGTCGCGCTGACGCTGTCGGCGATCGCCGGGCCGGACCCGCGGGTGCCGATCGCGCTGTCCGAGGGCGGCGCCTCCTTCGCCGCGCCGCGGCCGGCGGAGCTGCGCGGCCTGCGGGTGGCCTGGGCGCCGGACCTCGGCGGGCTGGTGCCGGTCGAGCCGGAGGTCACCGGCGCGCTGGCGGGGGTGCCGCGGCTGCTCGAGGCGCAGGGCGCCGTCGTCGAGGAGGCCTGCCCCGACCTGCGCGAGGCCGACGAGGTGTTCGGCACGCTGCGGGCCTGGCTGTTCGAGGCCACCTTCGGCGAGGTGGTGCGCCGCTCGCCCGAGTTGGTGAAGGAGGCCATCCGGCGCAACGCCGCGCGCGGGGCGGCGCTCAGCGGCGCCGACGTCGCCCGGGCCGAGCTCGCGCACACCCGGCTGCACGAGGAGGTGGTCGGCTTCTTCGACCGCTTCGACGTGCTGCTGGCGCCGACGACCCAGGTGCTGCCGTTCCCGGTGGAGCAGGAGTACCCGACCGAGGTCGCGGGCGTGCCGCAGGCGGACTACCTGGGCTGGATGCGCTCCTGCACGCTGGTCTCGGCCACCGGCTGCCCGGCGCTGTCCCTGCCCGGCGGGTACACCGGCGACGGCCTGCCGGTGGGCCTGCAGGTGGTCGCCGCGCCGCGGGCCGACCTGCGCCTGCTGGAAGTGGCCGCCGCGCTCGAGCAGGTGCTCGGGACGCCCCGCCTGCCCGCGCTCTGACCCCGTCTGCGGCTCTCTAGCCCCGGCGCTAGAGAGCCGCAGACGAAGGCAGCGACGGCCTCAGCGCCGGTTCGTGCGGGGCGGCGGCGGGGCGACCGGGGTGTCGGAGGACTCCTCCAGCACGTCGGCGGCCGAGCCGACGATGAGCGGGTCCGGGTCGCCGACGACGTCGCAGTCCTTGTCGTCGTAGTCCAGCCGGCACAGCACGTGCCGCATCGCCTCGAGCCGGGCGCGCTTCTTGTCGTTGCTCTTGATGACCGTCCACGGCGCGTGCTGCGTGTCGGTGTGGAGGAACATCGCCTCCTTGGCCTCGGTGTAGGCGTCCCACTTGCCGAGGCTGGCGAGGTCGGTGGGCGAGAGCTTCCACTGCCGCACCGGGTCGATCTGCCGCACGACGAAGCGGCTGCGCTGCTCCCCGCGGGACACCGAGAACCAGAGCTTGAACAGCAGGATGCCGCTGTCGACGAGCATCCGCTCGAACTCCGGCGCGTCCTGCAGGAACTGCCGGTACTGCTCGTCGGTGCAGTAGCCCATCACCCGCTCGACGCCGGCGCGGTTGTACCAGGACCGGTCGAACATCACGATCTCGCCGGCCGCGGGCAGGTGCTGCACGTAGCGCTGGAAGTACCACTGCGTCTGCTCGCGCTCGGAGGGCTTGTCCAGCGCCACCACCCGCGCCCCGCGGGGGTTGAGGTGCTCGGTGAACCGCTTGATCGTGCCGCCCTTGCCCGCGGCGTCCCGCCCCTCGAAGACGACGACCAGCTTCTGCCCGGTCTCCTTGACCCAGCTCTGCATGTGCAGCAGCTCGATCTGCAGGCGGCGCTTCTCGATCTCGTACTCCCGGCGCTCCATGCGCTCGGTGTAGGGATAGCCCTCGCGCCAGGTCTCGACCCGCAGTCCGTCGGGGCCGAACAGCTCGCGGTCGTCGTCCCAGTCCTCGTCGCTGTCCTCGTCGGGCAGGGCGTTGAGCCGCCAGCGACTCAGGTCGAGGACCTCGGCCTCCTTCGGCGCCTCGGTGGTGCCGGGAGGGTCACCCCCCCGGTCCTGCACGGCCTGGTCCTGCACTGGCTCGCGGTCGACGGCGGTGTCGGGCTGCACGGGGTCCCCCTCACGGGTCGGTCACGTCCGTGACCGGCCGTACCCCACCCTGGACCGGGCACGCCCGGGGCGCGACGGGGCGGGCGCCCCGGACTCGAGCACGTGCGCGACGGCGTACTCGGCGAGCGCGGCCAGCGCCCGCGCGTCGCGGCCGGGCGCGAGCGCGGGCAGCAGGTGGACCTCGACGACGCCGCCGTCCACCTCGCGGACGGCGACCGGGCAGACGGCGGCCTGCGCGTCGACGGCGGGCGCCAGCGTGCGGGCGCGGAACCGGCCGGGGTCCTCCCCCTCCGCCGCGCCGCCGGGGTGCGCGGTGACCGTGTCCCCGGCGCGCAGCAGGGCGGTGACCTCGGCGCGGACGGCGCCGCTGCCGTCGTCGACCAGGAGCCCGCCGCGGCGGGCGAGCACGCGCAGCAGCGGGGTGCCGGCCAGCGCGGCGTCGACCACCGGGGTGCCGGGGACGACGGTGGCCAGCGCGAGGACGTCGGTCCAGCCGGCGGCGTTGGCGACGACGAGCCGGGGTCCGCGCGGCCAGGCGACCGCCGGGTTGACCACCCGCACGCGCAGGCCCCGCGCCATGAGCAGGTCGGCGGCGGTGCACACCCGCAGCCGCTGCTGCCGGCGCCGGCCACCCCAGGTCGCGGTGGCGGCGCGGACGGCGGTGCGGGCGGCGGTGCGGGCGAGCGCCGGGGTCATGGCGGTGCGGGCGGGGGACGGGGTGCCGTGGTCCACGGGGTCCTCCAGGTCACGGGACGGGTGTCCGCGCACCAGGGTGGGGGCCCCGGGTGTCCGCCGGGTGACGCCGGTGCGGAGATCCCGCGACGGCCCGGGGAACCCCTCCGCGGGCGGGGCCCGGCACCGGCGGTGCGCCGGCCCCGGGCCCCGGGTGCCGCGCTCAGCGGCGGCGCAGGCCCCGCAGGGTCCGGACGGCGACCAGCAGCTCGGGCAGCTCGTGCCGGTCGCCGGCGGCGATGTCGGCGAGCTGGGCCGCGGCCCGCCGCTGGGCGGGGTCCCAGCCCTCCACCCAGCCCGCGACCAGGGCCGTGGCGTCGTCGCCGCTCCCCCGCCCGGCCAGGACCTCGACGGCGAGCTCGGCCTGCTCGGCGGCCAGGTCGTCGCGCAGCGCGGCGCGGGCCATCGACGGCCAGCGCCGGTCCCGCGGCAGCGCCGTCACGAGCTCCCGCAGCGGGACCAGGGCCAGCCGCTCGGCCAGCTCCTCGGTGACCCGCCCGGCCAGCTCGATCGGGGCGCCGGTGCGCTCGGCGACGACGGCCAGGTCGAGCGCCGTCGGCAGCAGCGGCGCGGCCGCCAGCTCGCCGGCGAGCCCGGCCGGCACGCCCGCGGCCTGCAGCCGCCGCGCCCGCTCCGCGTACGCGGCGGCCTCGTGGCCCAGCAGCCACCCCGGCAGGCCGGCCCGCACCGCCGCCACCGGGGCGGCGAACCGCTCGGTGAGGGCGGCGATCCCCGCCGCGGGGTGCGCGCCGATCTCGGGCAGCCGCAGCAGCCACCGCGCGGCCCGCTCGGCCAGCCGGGTCGCCTCGGTGCGCAGCTCCACCTGCACCGGCGCGGGCACCCGGTTGTCCAGCGGCCGGACGGCGTCCCACAGCCGGTCGACGTCGAACACCGCGCGGGCCACCGCGTGCGCCCGCACGACGGCGGCCAGGTCGAGCCCGCTCTCCTCGGCCAGCCGGAACAGCCCGGTCACCCCGGCGGTGTTGACCGCCCGGTTGGTCAGCGCGGTGGCCACGATCTCCCGGCGCAGCGGGTGGGCCTCGACCGCGTCGGGGAACCGCTTCCGCAGCGGCGCCGGGAAGTAGCCGCTCAGCAGCCGGGCGAGGGCGGGGTCGTCGGGCAGCTCGGAGGCGAGGACGGCGTCGCCCGCCTCGAGCTTGGCGTAGGCCAGCAGCACCGACAGCTCCGGGCTGGTCAGCGCGTGCCCGTCGCGGCGCCGCTGGGCCAGCGCCCGGTCGTCGGGCAGCGCCTCGACCGCGCGCACCAGCCGCCCCGACCGCTCCAGCGCCCGGATGAACCGCTCGTGCGCGTCGAGCAGGCTGCGCGCGGAGTTCACCTCGACGGCGAGCGTGGCGTTCTGCGCGTGGTTGTCGGTGAGGACGGCCGCGGCGACCTCCTCGGTCATCTCGGCCAGCAGCGCGGCGCGGCCGTCGGCGTCGAGCACGCCGGCCTCCACCACCTCGTTGAGCGCGATCTTGATGTTCACCTCGTGGTCGGAGGTGTCCACGCCCGCGGAGTTGTCGATGGCGTCGGTGTTCACCCGGCCGCCGGCCAGCGCGTACTCCACCCGCCCGCGCTGGGTGAGGCCGAGGTTGCCGCCCTCCCCCACCACGCGCACCCGCAGCTGGTGGCCGTCGACCCGGACGGTGTCGTTGGCCTTGTCGCCGACGTCGAGGTGGCTCTCGGTGGCGGCCTTGACGTAGGTGCCGATGCCGCCGTTGAACAGCAGGTCCACCGGGGCGAGCAGCACCGCGCGGACGAGCTCGACCGGGGAGACCGTGTCGACGTCGGCGTCGAGGCCGAGCGCGGCCCGCATCGGCTCGCTGACCGGGATCGCCTTGGCCGTCCGCGGCCACACGCCGCCGCCCGCGCTGATCAGCGCGGGGTCGTAGTCGGCCCACGACGAGCGGGGCAGGCCGAACAGCCGCCGGCGCTCGGCGTACGACGTCGCGGCGTCGGGGGTGGGGTCGACGAACACGTGCCGGTGGTCGAAGGCGGCCACCAGCCGGATGTGCTCGGACAGCAGCATCCCGTTGCCGAAGACGTCGCCGCTCATGTCGCCGATGCCGACGACGGTGAACTCCTGGCTCTGCACGTCCACGCCGAGCTCGCGGAAGTGGCGGGTCACCGACTCCCACGCGCCGCGGGCGGTGATGCCCATGGCCTTGTGGTCGTAGCCGACCGAGCCGCCGGAGGCGAAGGCGTCGCCCAGCCAGAACCCGCGCTCGAGCGCGACGGCGTTGGCGAGGTCGGAGAAGGTCGCCGTGCCCTTGTCCGCGGCGACGACGAGGTAGGCGTCGTCGCCGTCGTGGCGGACCACCCGCTCCGGGGGCACGACCTTCCCGCCCACCAGGTCGTCGGTCAGCGACAGCAGCGCGCCGATGAACAGCCGGTAGCAGGCCTGGCCCTCGGCCAGGACCTCCTCGCGGGAGGCGCCCTCCGGCGGGGGGGTGCGGACGACGAAGCCGCCCTTGGCGCCGGTGGGCACGATGACGGTGTTCTTCACCATCTGCGCCTTGACCAGGCCGAGGACCTCGGTGCGCAGGTCCTCGCGGCGGTCGGACCAGCGCAGCCCGCCGCGGGCCACCGCGCCGAAGCGCAGGTGCACGCCCATCACCCGCGGGGAGCTGACGAACACCTCGCGGGCCGGGCGCGGCTCGGGCAGGTCGGGGACCGTGCGGCAGTCGAGCTTGATCGCCAGCGGCCCGCCCGCGTAGTAGGTGGTGCGCTGGGTGGCGAGGACGGCGGCCAGCAGGCTGGTGAGCACGCGGTCGGCGTCGAGGGTGTCGACCCGGCCGATCGCCTCGCGCAGCGACGCGGCCAGCGCCTCCTGGCGGGTGGCCCGGCCGGCCTCGCGCCCGGGC
The DNA here is from genome assembly GCF_054050455.1 of Geodermatophilus sp. SYSU D00684. Taxonomy (NCBI): domain Bacteria; kingdom Bacillati; phylum Actinomycetota; class Actinomycetes; order Geodermatophilales; family Geodermatophilaceae; genus Geodermatophilus; species Geodermatophilus sp. SYSU D00684. The sequence continues at coordinate 43,496 of NZ_JBJGZI010000015.1, forward strand.
GAGAAGCGGGTCTCGAACAGCGCGACCAGCCGCGCGACGACGTCGGGGTGGGCGGCCAGCGTCGTCTCCACGTACCGCTGGCCGAAGGGCAGCCCGGCCTGGCGCAGCCACTGCACGTAGGCGCGCACGACCGTCACCTGCCGCCAGTTGAGCCCGGCCAGCAGCACCAGCGCGCCCAGGCCGTCGTCCTCGGCGTCGCCGCGCCACACCGCGGCGACCGCCTCGGTGAACCGCTCGGGCAGCGAGCCGGGGAAGGGCAGCTCCCCGCCGGGGGCGGTGAGCCCGAAGTCGTAGATCCACGCCACCGGGGCGCCGATCCGGTCGATCTCGTAGGGCCGCTCGTCGACGACGTCGACGCCCATGTGCTGCAGCACCGGCAGCACGTCGGACAGCAGCAGCCGCTCCCCCACCCGGTAGACGGTCAGCCGCGGCTCGGCGGCGTCGGCCCCGCGCGGGCGGCGCAGCCGCAGGCCGAGCTCGCCGGGCGGCAGCGCGTCGAGGCGGGCGAGGTCCTCGACGGCCGTCGTCGCCGGGAAGTCCTCCTGGTATGCGGCCGGGAAGGCGTCCGCGACGCGGGCGAGCACCTGCTCGGCCTCGGGGCCGTACCGCCCGGCGAGCGCGTCGGACAGGTCGTCGGTCCAGCTGCGGGCGACCGCCGCGAGCTCCTGCTGCAGCGCCTCGGCGTCGACGTCGGGCAGCGCCGGGGTCCCGCCCCGGCCCACCGGCAGCCGGACGACGAAGTGCAGCCGGGCCAGCACCGACTCGGTGGACCGCGCGGTGAACTCGATGTCCCGGCCGCCCAGGCGGGACAACAGCAGCTGCTGCATCGCCAGGCGGACCTCGGTCGTGTAGCGGTCGCGCGGCAGGTAGACCAGCGCCGACCAGAACCGGCCGTAGGGGTCGCGGCGCAGGAACAGCCGGGTCTGCCGGCGCTCCTGGAGGTAGAGCACGGCCAGCGCCACCGGCAGCAGCTCGGCAGCCGGTGCCTGGAACAGCTCGTCGCGCGGCAGGGTGTCCAGGACGTCGACCAGCGTCTTGCCGGTGTGGCTGTCGGCCGGCACGCCGGAGCCCTCGACGACCTCGGCGACGCGGCGGCGGACCAGCGGCACCTCGCGGACGTTCGCCGCCGCGGCCGCGGAGGGGAACAGCCCGACCAGCCGGTGCTGGCGGGCGGGCCGGTCGCCGGCGGCGGGCTCGGTCACCGCGACCAGGTCCAGCCAGGCGCGGCGGTGCACCGTCGAGCGGATGTCGGCCTTGGTGACGGTCAGCAGCGCCGGGCCCAGCGGACCGGCCGCCTCGGGCAGCGCGGTCCCGGTGTCGCTGCGCAGGACGCCCAGGCCGGTGCCGGGGACGGCGCGCACGGCGGTCCCGACCTCGACCTCGCGGGCACCGAGGAAGACGAAGTTGCCGTCGGCCAGCCAGCGCAGCAGGGCCGCGGCCTCGGCGGGGTCGTCGGCCGGGTCGGCGATGTCGACGCTGCCCCGCTCCTCCAGCCTGGTGGCCAGCTCCAGCGCGCGGGCGGCGGTGCGCGGCGCGTCCTCGTCGACGGCGCGGACGTCGGCGAGGACGGTGCGCAGGCCGGCGACCAGGTCACCGGCGGCCTCGTCGTCGAGCGGGCCGTCGAGCACGGCGGCCATCCACGACTCGGCCAGCGCGTCCGGGCCGCAGCGGGCCGCGTCCGTGCCGGGGCTGTCGCAGAAGGCCCGCAGCGCGCCGGTGACGTCCCGCCGGACGACGACCACCGGGTGGACGACGTGCTGCAGCCCCACGCCCTGCCGGACCACCTCGGCGGTCACCGAGTCGACGAGGAAGGGCATGTCGTCGGTGACGACGAGCAGCAGCCCGCGCCCGTCGGTCAGCCGCTCGACGACGACGGTGGCCGCGCCCTGCGCCCGGACGCCGGCCAGCCGGAGGTGGCGCAGCGCCAGCCCGGCGAGGTCGGCCGGGTCGTGCCCGAGGACCTCGGCGGCCGGCTCGCTCCAGTAGTAGCGCTGCAGCAGGGCCGGGAGGTCGCCGGTGCCGCAGCCGGCGGGCAGGCCGGGCCCGTCGTCGGTGTCGTCGGCGGCGCCGCGCGCGGCCTCGGCGAGCAGCGCCCGCTTCTCCTCGTTGGCGGCCTCGAGGGCGACCAGTGCCGGCGGGACGTCGTCCTCCGGCCGGTCGGGGACGACGGTGTCCACGCCGGTGGTGCTCATGTCCGGCGACGCTAACCCGCCCGGGCCGCCTCGTCAGTGCGACGCGGCCGCCCGGCAGGGTGACGTGCTGGAACGGCCCCCTCGCAGGGTCCCGCCGCGAGCCTGCGAGCGGCGGGGGCGAGGGGGTCCTTCACCGGTCCAGGAGCTGGTCGGCGGCCCAGCCGACGACGGCGAGGACGAGCCCGCCCAGGATCGCGGTGCCGAAGCCGTCGACCGAGAGCCGGTCCGACAGCGCGGCGGTGAGGCCGAGCAGCGCGGCGTTCACGACCAGGAGGAACAGCCCCAGGCTCAGCAGGATCGCCGGGAAGGACAGGAACCGCAGGATCGGCCCGACCACCGCGTTGACGACGGCGAACAGCAGCCCCACCCAGAGGAACGTGCCGCTGATGCCGAGCGCCCCGTCCTCGTTGCCGTCGATCTCGATGCCCGGCAGCAGCCGCGTGAGGGCGTAGAAGGCCAGGGCCATGACGACGACCTTGAGCGCGAACCTGATCACGCGTCCACGCTAATGGCCGGACCTGGGAGTCCCCTGGCTCTGCGCCCTTCTACCGGTCTCTGCCGTCCGCGCTAGAGACCCGTAGACCGGCCTCGACGTGCGTGCGGGCGCGCCCGCGTGGGCACAGCGGACGGTGAGGTGGTGCGCCGTGGTGGACCGGCTGGTGGTCGTGGGTGCGTCCGCCGGGGGCATGGACCCCCTGCGGCGGCTGCTGAGCGCGCTGCCCGCCGACCTGCCGGCCGCCGTCGCCGTCGTGCTGCACCTGTCCCCCACCGGCGAGAGCCGGCTGCCCGAGCTGCTGTCCCGGGCCGGCCCGCTGCCCGCGCGGCACCCCAACGAGGGCGGGGTCCTGGTGCCGGGGCAGGTCGTCGTCGCACCGCCCGACCGGCACCTGGTCGTGCGCGACGGCCGGGTGCACGTCACCCGGGGGCCGCGGGTCAACCGGCAGCGGCCGGCGGTCGACGTGCTCTTCCGCAGCGCCGCCGTCTCCCACGGCGCCGGTGTGGTCGCCGTCGTCCTGTCCGGCGCGCTCGACGACGGCGCCCTCGGCGCGGCCGCGGTCGCGGCGCAGGACGGCCGCGTGCTGGTGCAGGACCCCGGCGAGGCGCGCGTGTCCGCGATGCCCCGGGCGGCACTGGCCGTCGTGCGCCGCGCCCGCGCGGCCCCCACCGCCGAGCTCGGGCCGCTGGTCGCCGAGCTCGCCCGCGCCCCCCTCCCCCCGGCGCCCGCCGCCGGCGCCCCGTCCGACGAGAGGAGTCCGCAGATGGCCGGCGGACCGACAGCCGCCACCGACCGAGGGGTCCCCGCCGCCCTCGGCTGCCCCGAGTGCCAGGGCGGCATGTTCGAGAACACCGCCGACGGGTCGGTGAGCTGGGCCTGCCACGTCGGCCACGCGTGGTCGGCGCAGAGCCTGCTCGAGGCGCAGCGCCAGGCCGTCGAGGGCGCGGTCTACAACGCCGCGTCCAAGCTGCTGGAGATCGCGTCGGTGCACCGCCGGCTGGCCGAGCTCGGCACCGACGGGCGGGACGAGCACCTGCGCGCGGCCGAGCGGGCGGAGGCGCGCGCCGCCCAGGTCCGCGGCGAGGCCGGCGACGGCTGACCGGCGGTCAGCGCGCGGGCGTCTGCGTGTAGAGCGCGAGCCGCCAGCGGTCGCCGTCGCGGACGTACAGGCTGCTCATCGCTCCCGTGAACGGCGGCTCCTGCTCGTGCCGCCAGGCCCGGCCGGTGTAGACCAGCGCCGCCGCGTCCGCGCCGGCGCGCACCAGCCGGACGTCGTCGAGCTCGTAGCGCAGCCACGGCGGGGAGGCGGCCAGGGCGGCGACGACGGCGGCGCGGTCCATCACCGTCCCGTCCGCGAGCACCATCAGGCCGTCGTCGGTCATCACCTCGCCGTAGAAGTCCCCGCCGGTCGCGTCGCACAGGGCCTCCCAGCCCCGCCGCTCCAGGGTGAGGAGCTCGGTCTGCACCTCGTCGTGCACGCGGTCGTCCAGTCGGTCGTCCATGCGCGCCACCCTGGCGTCGCCACCGGCCGCCGTCGACCCTCCGCGACACGCGCTACGCCGTTCTACCGATCTCTACGGTGGGGGCTAGACGGGGCCATACGGTGCTCGACGTGGACCCCGTCCGGAACCCCTACGCCCCCGGCGCCGGGCAGCGCCCGCCGGAGCTCGCCGGCCGCGACGACGAGCTGTCGGCCTTCGACGTCGTCCTGGAGCGGATCGCCCGCGGCCGGCCCGAGCGGTCGCTGGTGCTCACCGGGCTGCGCGGCGTGGGCAAGACGGTGCTGCTCAACCAGCTGCGGTCGGCGGCGATCGGCCGCGGCTGGGGCACCGGCAAGATCGAGGCGCGGCCGGACCAGTCGCTGCGCCGGCCGGTCTCCTCGGCGCTGCACATGGCGCTGCGGGAGCTGCGCCACCCCGACCAGGAGTCGATGGACGCCGTCCTCGGCACGCTCAAGGCCTTCGCCCAGCGGCTGGCCCCGGCCGACGCCAAGCTGCGCGACCGCTGGCAGCCCGGCATCGACGTGCCCGCCACCACCGGCCGGGCCGACTCCGGCGACATGGAGATCGACCTGGTCGAGCTGCTCAGCGACGCCGCCGGGCTGGCCGCCGACGTCGGCAAGGGCGTCGCGCTGTTCATCGACGAGATGCAGGACGTGCAGGCCCCCGACGTCTCGGCCATCTGCGCGGCCTGCCACGAGCTGTCCCAGCAGGGCGCGCCGCTGATCGTCGTCGGCGCCGGGCTCCCCCACCTTCCGGCGGTGCTGTCGGCGTCGAAGAGCTACTCCGAGCGGCTGTTCCGCTACCTGCGCATCGACCGGCTGGACCGGCCCGCCGCCGACCGCGCGCTGCTGGCGCCCGCCGAGCGCGAGGAGGTCACCTTCGAGCCGGCCGCCCTCGACGCCCTCTACGCGGCCGCCGACGGCTACCCGTACTTCGTGCAGGCCTACGGCAAGGTCACCTGGGACGTCGCGGCGGCCTCCCCGATCACCGCCGACGACGTCGCGATGGCCGCGCCGGTCGCCGAGGCCGAGCTCGCGGTGGGGTTCTTCGGCTCCCGCTACGACCGCGCCACCCCGGCCGAACGCGAGTACATGCACGCGATGGCCGAGCTCGGCGGTCCCGCCGGCGCCCCGGTGGCGACGTCGGAGGTGGCCGCGGCGCTGGGCCGCAAGCCGGCGTCGCTGTCACCGGCGCGCGACTCGCTGATCAAGAAGGGCCTGGTCTACTCCGCAGAGCGCGGGCAGATCGCGTTCACCGTCCCCCACTTCGGCCGCTACCTCCTGCGCCAGCCGGACTAGCGGCGCGCAGGAGGAAGGCGTCCAGGTCGGCGGCGAGGTCCCGCGGGCACTCCCAGTTCGGGCAGTGGCCGGTGCCCTCGTGGACCACCAGCCGGGCGTCGGGGAGCGCGGCCAGGAGCCGGTCCTGCTGCCCGCGGTCGAACAGCGCGTCGCGGTCGCCCCACACCAGCAGCGTCGGCGCGGTCACGGCCCCGAGCCGGTCGCGGTCGTCGGAGGCGGCCAGCCCCTCCCACGAGTCGCGGTAGACCCATCCCGGCGCCCGCCGGCTCTCGGCCACCAGCGCGTCGAAGAACCCCGGCTCCACGGGCCGGTGCACCGTGCTCGCGGCGAACTCCCTCGCGAAGTCCTCGGGGACGTCGTCGGGCAGGTCCGCGATCGCCGTCCGCACCTCCTCCGCGAGCGGGCGGCCCAGCCGGTCCCCCGAGCCGACGAGGACGAGCCGGCCGACCAGCCCGGGGTGCTCCTCCGCCACCCGCCGCACCACGAAGCTGCCGAAGGAGTGGCCCACCAGGTGGGCGCGCCCGATCCCGAGCGCGCCGCACAGGTCCACCAGGTCGTCGGCGAACCGGTCGAGCGCGTAGCCGGCGCGCGGGTGGTCGGACCCGCCGAACCCGCGCTGGCTGAAGGCGACGACGTGCAGCCGCGGGTCCAGGTGCGCGAGGACGCGGCTCCAGGAGAACCAGGAGTCGGGCCAGCCGTGGACGAGGACGACGACCGGCCCGCCGGGGTCCCCCTGCTCGACCGTCTCCAGCCGCAACCCGCCGGGGAGGGTCACGGTGCGCGGGGTGAGGGTCTGCGTCGTCCCGGACACGGGGCCTCCCGGAGTCGTCCCCCCGCACGTCCACGGTAGGGACTGCGGCATCGGTGCGCGCCCGCCTGCTGCGGCAGAAATGGCCATTTCTGCCGCACCGGGCGGTTGCGCTGCGCAACGGGGGGCAGGGAGCGGCCCGTGCCCGACGTCGTCGAAGCCGGTCTGTGGGGTCTGCTGGGCGGCGCCGCCCTCGTGCTCGGGGCGCTGGTCGCCTGGTTCGTGCGCGTGCCGCAGGCGGTGATCGCCTCGGTCATGGCGTTCGGCTCGGGCGTGCTGATCTCCGCCGTCGCCTTCGACCTCATGGAGGAGGCCGCCGACACCGGCGGGCTGGGCCCCACCGCGATCGGCTTCATCGGCGGCGCGGTCGCCTACCTCGCGGCGAACGCGGCGCTGGCCCGGCGCGGCGCCCGGCACCGCAAGCGGTCGGGCGGGGCGGGGACCGAGCAGCAGCCGTCGGAGGGCGAGCAGGACGGCAGCGGCGCGGCGATCGCCGTCGGCGCGCTGCTCGACGGCGTCCCCGAGTCGGTGGTCCTGGGGCTCGGCCTGCTCGGCGGCGGGGCGGTGAGCGCGCCGGTGCTGGCGGCGGTCTTCATCTCCAACGTGCCCGAGGGGCTGTCCAGCGCCGCCGGCATGAAGGCCAGCGGGCGGTCGGCCGGCTACGTCTTCAGGGTCTGGGGCGGCATCGCGCTGGCCAGCGGCCTGGCCGCGCTGGTCGGCTACGCGGCCCTGGGCGGCGCCCCGCCCGAGGCGATCGCCGTCATCACCGCCGTCGCGGCCGGCGCGATCCTCACGATGATCGCCGACACGATGATCCCGGAGGCCTTCGAGCGGACCCGCACCTGGACTGGCCTGATCACCGCCGCCGGGTTCCTCGTCGCCTTCGCGATCGAGCGGCTCGGCGCGTGAGCGGGCAGGGTGGGCCCGTGGCAGAGGCACGCGACCCCGTCCAGATCAGCGTCCCCGTCGACGGCGGCGAGCTGTCCGCCCTGCACTGGGCCGCCGACGCCCCCGGCTCCCCCATCGCCGTGCTGGTCCACGGCATCACCGCCAACGCGATGGCCTGGGCCCGCGTGGCGGCCGCGCTGGCCGGCGAGTTCGAGGTCGTCGCCCCCGACCTGCGCGGGCGGGCCGGCTCGGCCGGGCTGCCCGGTCCCTACGGCCTCGAGCGGCACGCGCAGGACGTCGCCACCCTGCTCGACCGGTTCGGCGCCGACGACGACGCCGGGGCCGACGCCACCGTGCTCGTCGGCCACTCGATGGGCGCGTTCGTCGCCGCGCTGGCCGCGGCCGGCCCGGCCCGCCACGAGGTGCACGGCCTGGTCCTGGTCGACGGCGGGCCGGCCCTCGCCCAGCCCCCGGGCGCCGACGTCGACGCGATGCTCTCCGCCGTCCTCGGCCCGTCGCTGGACCGGCTGTCGACGTCGTTCCCCGACCTCGCCGCCGTGCGCGCGTTCTGGGCGCGGCACCCCGCCGTCGGCCCGTGGGTGGACGTGCCCTCGGTGGCCGCCTACCTCGCCCGCGACCTCGCCCCCGGCGGGCCGCCGCTGCGCAGCGCCTGCGTGCCCGAGGCGGTCCGCGTCGACGGCGGGGACGTGCTGCTCAACGAGCGCGTGCTGGAGGCCACCACCGCCCTGCCGGTGCCCGCCACGCTGCTGTGGGCCACGCGCGGCCTGCTCGACCAGACGCCCGGCCTCTACGACGAGGTGCGCCTGGCCTCGCTCGGGCTGGAGGCGGCCGGCATCACCCCGCGCGAGGTGCCCGGCACCAACCACTACTCGGTGCTGTGGGCCGACGAGGGCGTCGCGGCGATCGCGGACGAGGTCCGGGCGGCCGCCGCCCGCGTCTGATCAGGCGGGGTGGCCGAGCAGCGGGGGCAGCACCTCGGGCCCGGCCTCGGCCGGGCGTTCCCCGCCCACCGGGTGCGCCCGGACGGCGAGCACCGCGACGTCGTCCTCGGCGCCCTCGCCGAGCATGCTGGCCAGCAGCCCGTCGCACAGATCGGCCAGCGAGGAGCCGGCCGCGGCCTCGACCAGCCGGCGCAGCTCCTCGCGGCTCTCGTCCAGCGGCACGCCGCGCCGCTCGAACAGCCCGTCGGTGAACAGCAGCAGCGTGCTGTCCGGCGGGACGACGGCGTACCCGTCGGCGCGCGGGCCGCGCCAGCCGATCCCCAGCGGCGGGCCGACCGGCGCGGACAGGTCGCGGACGGTGCCGTCGGGCAGCAGCAGCATCGGCTCGGGGTGGCCGGCCGTGGCCCAGCGCAGCCGGCGCAGCCCCACGGCCGCCTCGGCCGGGGTCTGCTCGACCCGGCACACCAGCGCGGTGGCCATCGCGGGCACGGCGAGGCCGACCAGGGCGTGGTCGACCCGCCGCAGCACCCCGGCGGGCTCCTCCAGCCGGTCGAAGGCGATCGCGCGGACCAGCGTCTTGACCTGCCCCATGGCCGCGGCGGCCTCGATGTCGTGGCCCATGACGTCGCCGATCACCAGCACGGTGTCGCCATCGGGCTGCAGGAACGCGTCGTACCAGTCGCCACCGATGGACACCCCGCGGGTGGCGGGCCGGTAGCGGACGGCGAGCTCGAGGTGGTCGGGCTGCACCGGCGGGGACAGCAGGCTGTGCTGCATCCGCTCGGCCACCTGCTGGGCGGCGCTGGCCAGCCGGGCGTTGTCCAGGGCCAGCGCGGCCCGCCGCGAGGCGATCTCCGCCGTCCGCAGCTCGACGTCGGTGTGCGGCCCCCGCTCGGGCCCGTTGACGAGGGTGAACGCGCCGAACACCTCGCCGCGGGCGAGCAGCGGGAACGTGGCGACGGCGGCCACCCGCAGCGGCGCCAGCGCCTCGCGGCTGGCGTCGTCGGCGACCATGGCGCGGACGTCGTCGTCGGTGACCTGCGGGAGGACCACCGGCCGGCCGCTGGCCAGCGCCGTGGGCACCGGCGCGGTGGGCCGGTTGCTGCGCACCCGCAGGTCGGCGTAGCGGTGCATGGCCGGGACCATCGCCGGGTCGCTGTGCGCGCGGCCGACGTCGCGGCGGGTGCCGTCGGGGTCGACGACGCTGACCAGGCACCAGTCCGCCAGCAGCGGCACGACCAGGTCCGCGAACCGGGCGACGGCCTCGTCGACGTCGGTGGTCGACGTCATCGCCTGGCTGACGTCGCCGAGCAGCACCAGGTGCCGGGCCGACACCTCGGCCCGCGCCGCGGACGCGGCCGCCTCCGCGGCGGCGGACTCGCGGGCCGCGACGGCCGCGGCGCGCTCCTCCTCGGTGCGCCGGCGCCGCGTGACGTCGTCGTAGGTGACCACCAGGCCGGCCTCGGTGAGGAACGCGTCGGCGCGGAACCACCGCCCCAGCGGGGCGAAGAACGCCTCGGTGGAGCCGGACTCGCCGGTCTCGCGGACGTGCCGGTACAGCTCCTCGAACGGTCCCCCGACCCCCTCCGGGAACACCTCCCAGATGCCCCGGCCCTGCAGCCCGGCGACGGTGTGCTCGAGCACCGCGGCCCCGGCCGGGTTGACGTAGCGGAACCGCCAGCCGTCGTCGAGCACCAACAGCGGCCGGTCCATGCCCTCCACGGCCTGCACGAGCAGGTCACGGGGCGGCGGGGCGGCGCCGTCCGGGGTCATGGGGCCATGCTGCCGCATCCCGGGCGGCCTGCCCGCCTGCGGTCCCCCGTCGTGGGGAACGGTCCGGCGGGGACCCGTTGGCAGCCGGAGCGGGGCACGGGACGATCAAGGCCGGTCCCTGGCGTCCGGCACCCGTCCGCCGGCGCCGACGGCCGGCGAGGAGGTGCGGGCATGGCCGTTCCGCTGCCGGACCCGCCTGCCGGTCCGGGAGCGGGGTGGCTGTGGGAGGCGGGTCCCCGGCCGACCGTTCCCCTCGGTCGCCGGGTGCCCGACCCCGTGGCCCTCGGCGCCCTGGTGGACCGGCTGCCGGCCGCCGTCCTCGCGCTCGACCCCGGGGGCCGGCTGACCTGGCTGAACGCCGCCGGGGCGCGGCTGCTGGGCGGCACCGCCGCCGGGCTGACCGGCCGGCCGCTGGACGACGGCGTGCCCGGCAGCACCGGCCACGTCCTCGCCCAGGCCTGCGCCGAGGCCGCCGCCACCGGCGAGCAGGTGACCGTCGCCGCCGGGGACGGCTGGTACGAGGTGCGGGCCCTGCCCGGGCCCGAGGGGCTCGCGGTGACGGTCACCGACGTCACCGCCCGGCGCGCGGTGCAGGAGCGGGCCGACCGCGCCGCGGCCCGCGCCACCCTGCTGGTGCGGGTGAGCGGGGAGCTCTCCGGCGCGCTCGACGGCGTCTCGGCGCTGGGCCGGCTGGCGCGGCTGGTGGTGCCGGTGCTGACCGACGGCTGCGTGGTCACCGTCGTCGACCGGGAGGGCCGCGCCCGCGACGTCGGCTCCTGGCACGCCGACCCCGAGCGCCGCGAGCTGCTGGCCCGCTACACCCGGGTGCGGCTGGAGCGCATGCCGCCGTCCTCCCCCGTGGCGCAGGCCCTGCGCGCGGGCACGCCGCTGACCACCTCGATCGCCGACGTCCTGGGGGACATGACCGACGAGGACGCGCGCGGGATGCTGCGCGGCCTGCACGCGGAGTCCGTGGTGGTCCTCCCCCTGCCCGCCGAGTCGCGGACCGTCGGGGTGCTCACCCTCTACCTCGACGCCGGCCGCACGCTGGGCGAGGCCGACCTCGCCACCGCGCGGGCGGTCGCGGTGCAGGCCGGTCGCGCGGTGGACCGGGTCGGGCGGCAGAGCCGGCAGATCCAGCTGGCCGAGGCGCTGCAGCGCAGCCTGCTCACCGACCCACCGGCGTTCCCCGGCCTGGAGGTCGCGGTGCGGTACGTGCCGGCGGCCGAGGCGGCTGGGGTGGGCGGGGACTGGTACGACGCCTTCTCCTCCCCCACCGGCGACCCGGTCGTGGCGATCGGCGACGTCGTCGGCCACGACACCGCGGCCGCGGCGACGATGGGCCAGCTGCGCGGCCTGCTGCGGGGGATCGCGCACGCCCGCCGCGCCGGCCCCGCCGAGGTGCTGCACGGCCTGGACGCGGCCATGGCGGACATGCACCCGGAGACGCTGGCCACGGCCGCGGTCGCCCGGCTGGAGGACGGCGGGCGGCGGCTGCGGTGGGCCAACGCCGGGCACCCGCCCCCGGTGCTGCTCCTGCCCGGTGGCGAGGTCGTCGCGCTCGACCACGGCGACCCGGTCGGCGACCTGGCGCTGGGCGTGGACGCCACGGCCGAGCGGCGCGAGTCGGCGGTCGGCCTGGCCCCGGGGTCGACGGTGCTGCTGTTCACCGACGGGCTGGTCGAGCGGCGCGGCACCACGCTCGACGCGGGCACCGCCCGGCTGCACCGGGTGCTGGCCGCGCTCGCCGGCCGGCCGCTGCCGCAGCTGTGCGACGAGCTGCTCGCCCGCCTGGTGCCGGACCCGCCCGAGGACGACGTCGCGCTGCTCGCGGTGCGCGCCGGTGCGGGCTGAGCCGAGATCCGGCTCACCCCGCCGAGGCAGGTGGGCGCCGGCAGGGTTGGGCCGCCGGCCGGCTGGGCACCCGAGTCCTCGTCCGAGAAACAGGACCACGACGGAGAAGAGGTCATGGGCCGACTCACCTGGCCGCTGCGCCCGCTGCCCGACGGGCGCGGCGAGCTGTGGCGCCGGGACCTCGGGGACCTCGCCGAGCTGCCGGCCGCCCGGGCCGGCCTCCGCGACCACCTCAGCAGCGTCGGCTTCCCGCGCGACGCCGACGACCCGGCGGCCGACCGGATGATCCTGGCCTTCGACGAGCTGGCCTCCAACGCGCTGCGGCACGGCGTCTCGCCGGTCGTCGCGACCGTGGTGGCCGGCTCCGGCGGCTGGCTGCTCGACGTGAGCGACCGCGACCCGGACACCATGCCGGCGCCCGCGGTCGGCCGGGACCCCTCGCAGGGCGGGCTGGGCCTCTACCTGGTGGCGCGGCTGTCGGTGGCCCACGGCTGGTACGTCGACGACGGCTGCAAGCACGTGTGGGCCTGCCTGCCGACCACCTTCGAGGAGCGCGCGGCCACCGCGTCCTGAGGACGTGGGTGCGCCCGGGGCGGCGGGAACGGACGAAGGGCCCCCCTGCCCCCCGCCACTCGCACGCTCGCGGCGGGACCCGCAGGGGGGCCACCCCGTCACCTCACCCGGGGACGACCAGCGACAGCCGGCCCTTGCCGTAGCCGGGGACCTCGACGGCGAGGTCGAGCCGGTTGAAGGCGGCGAGCATGCCGGCGACGTCGCCCGGCAGGTCGTCGCCCGGCGCGTACAGCTGGTACAGCTTCGAGTGCGGGGCACCGGGGACGTTGAACAGGGCCGAGAGCACGTTGACGACCTCGTGCAGGGCCTCGGTGAGCATCGCGGTGAGCTCGCCGTCCTCCTCGACGACGTCCTGGACGCCGCCGGGCGGCAGCAGGGCCAGCGCGCCGCCGGTCCAGGCCGCCAGCGGCAGGTCCATGACGCACAGCGCGTTGACGGCCATCGTCGGGCTGACGTAGACGGCCACCGACACGGGGTCCTTCTCGGTCGGCGTCACCGGGGCGCCCGGCGTCACCGCGACGGGCTTGCCGACGAGGCCGGTCAGCATGTCCTTGACGGCCTTGGCGTCGGGCAGGACGACCGTGAGCGGGGCGGTCACGCGAGCACCCCGTCCAGGTGCTCGGTGAACGTGTCCGCGGTGAACGGCTTGGCGATGAGGAACAGCGCGCCGGCGTCGGCGGCCTTCTCCCGCATCTCCGCCGACCCCTCCGAGGTGACGAAGCCGAACGGCACGGTCGAGCCCGAGCCGCGCAGCGCCTGCAGGCACTCCAGGCCGGTCATGTTCGGCATGTTCCAGTCCGACAGGACCAGGTCCGGGCTCTCGCTCCGCACCTTGTCGTAGGCGTCGCGGCCGTCCTCGGCCTCGACGATGTCGTGGTCGTCGTAGCCGGCCTGCCGCAGGGTGCGGATGACGATCTGCCGCATGACGCGGCTGTCGTCGGCGACCAGGATCTTCACAGGGGCACCTCGTTCTCTTCGTCGGCGTGCGACTGCACGGAGACGGTCAGGGGCTCTCCGCGCCACAGGACGGCGACGCGGCAGGTGTCGGCCTCGCGGCCGGCAGGCGGGGTGGCGCCGGTCTCGGGCAGGCCGAGCACCGACGGGCCGGGGACGACGGCCTTGACGTTCCCGCCGACGACGTTGGCGAGCTCGCCCAGCGCGTCGTCGACGTCCTCGTCCTGGAGCACCGCGGGGGCGTGCCCGCGGAGCAGGGCCCGGGTCAGCTCCACCGCCGTCCCGCGGCCGCAGGTGAGCACGACGGCGCCGGTCCACGGCCCGACGATCTCGACCCAGGCGCTGTGCGTGTCCGCGGGCAGCGGCGCCGGCAGCGGGACCAGCACCTCGTCCTCGCCGACGAGCGCGAGCCACGCCTGCTCGGTGATCTCCTGGACCGTCGCCTCGTCGATCAGGTCGGGGAGCGCCGGCGGGCGGTCGGACGAGCGGCGGCGCAGCCCGGTGTCCGGACGGGTCACAGCGAGACCTCCTGCGGGAGCAGGCCGAGCAGCGCGAGCTTGTCGCGGATGGCGTCGGCGGTGAACGGCTTGATCACGTACTCGTGGGCGCCGGCGGCCAGCGCGCGCACGATCTGGCCGTGCTCGCTCTCGGAGGTGACCATCATCAGCGTCACCGCGCGCCAGGCCGGGTTGGCGCGGACGGCGTTGACGAACTGCAGGCCGTCCATGACCGGCATGTTCCAGTCGATGGTGCAGAGGTCGGGCACCCAGCCCTCGTGGAGGATGTCGAGCGCCTCCTGGCCGTGGCCGGCCTGCCGGGTCTCGTAGCCGAACCCCTCGAGGGTCCCGGTCACGATGCGCCGCATGGCGCGGGAGTCGTCGATCACCAGAGCGCGCACGGTCATGCCCCCTTCAGCGGGCGGTAGGCGGAGCTGCGGCCGAGCACGACCCGGCTCCAGGAGTCGTCGACGCCGAGGGTGGTCTCGGCGGCACCGAGGAACAGCCAGCCGTCGGGGCGCATGAGCTCCCGCACCCGGCGGAGGATCGCCTGCTTGGTGGGCAGGTCGAAGTAGATGAGCACGTTGCGCAGGTAGACGACGTCGAACGGGCCCATCCGCGGCAGCGGGGCGGCCAGGTTGCACTCGCGGGCGGTGACCATGCGGCGCAGGGCCGGGGCGACCTCCCACTCGCTGCCGGCCCGCTGGAAGTGGCGGACCAGCATCGGCGCGGGCAGGCCGCGGTTGACCTCGAGCTGGCTGAACCGGCCGGCCCGGGTGCGCTCGACCATCTCGCGGGAGATGTCGGTGGCGGTGATCGAGACCCGGGTCGAGGCGTTGGGCAACGCGTCCTCGAGCAGCATCGCGACCGTGTAGGGCTCCTGGCCGCTGGAGCAGGCGGCCGACCAGACCTCCAGCCGCTCGGCGGGGCCGCGGGCGGACAGCAGCGAGGGCAGCACGGTCGAGGTGAGGGCGGTGAACGGGTCGCCGTCGCGGAACCACGAGGTCTCGTTGGTGGTGAGCGCCTCGACGATCGAGCGGGTGTCGTCCGGGCGCGGGCGGCTGCGCACGGAGTCGACGAAGGCGTCGACGTCGGTCAGGCCCATCTTGCGGGCCAGGGGGAGCAGCCGGGCCTCGACGAGGTACTCCTTGCCCGGCGCGAGGACGATCGCGCTCTCCCGGTGCACCAGTTGGCGCACCCAGTCGAAGCGGGTGGCGGTGAGGGTCATCGGAGTGCTCCCGTCGCGTGGATCAGGGGGGCGGGCTGCGGCGGGGTGCCGGGGACGGCGCGGCCGAGGTGGCGGGTGATCGCCTCGGCGACGCGGTCGAGCGGGAGGACCTCGTCGGCGAGGCCGGCGGAGGCGACGGCGCCGGGCATCCCCCACACGACCGAGGTGGCCTGGTCCTGGACGACGACGGTGCCGCCGGCGTCGCGGACGGCACTGGCGCCGCTGCGGCCGTCGGCGCCCATGCCGGTCAGCACCACGGCGAGGACGGCGCCGTCGTAGGCGGTCACCGCGGTCCGGAACAGCGGGTCGACGGCGGGGCGGCAGAAGTTCTCCGGCGGGCCCTGGGACAGCACCGTCGTCGCGCCGCGGCCGGTGCCGCGCACGGTGAGGTGGTGGTCGCCGGGGGCCAGGTGGACGGTGCCGGGCAGCAGCGGCGAGCCGTCGGCGGCCTCGACGACCCGCAGCGCTGAGAGGCGGTCGAGCCGCTGGGCGAACTGGCGGGTGAAGACCGGGGGCATGTGCTGCACGAGCAGGACCGGCACCGGCAGGGTGGCCGGCAGCGCGGGCAGGACCTTGGCCAGCGCCTCGGGGCCGCCGGTGGAGGAGCCGATGACCAGCACCGCGGGCGCCTTGTGCGGCGTGCTGCGCGGCGCGGGCGGGCGGGGGGCGACCGGGGCCGCCGCCACGGGGCGGGCCGCGCCGAGGCCGACCGGGCGCCCGGTGAGGGCCTTGATCTTCGGGATGAGCTGCTCGCGGACGCTCTCCATCGACTGCGCGACGCTGCCGACGTTGGCCGGCTTGGTCACGTAGTCGTTGGCGCCGGCGGACAGGGCGTCCAGGGTGGCCGACGCGCCGCGCTCGGTGAGCGTGCTGAACATGACGATCGGCACGCGGTTGCGGCGGGCGCGGATGGCGCGGACCGCCTCGATGCCGTTCATCTCCGGCATCTCGATGTCCATGGTGACCAGGTCGGGCTTGAGCGCGTCGAGCTTGGTCAGCGCGAGCTTGCCGTTGACCGCCGTGCCGACGACCTCGATGGCGGGGTCGGAGGAGAGCACGTCGGTCACGATCTTGCGGACGACGACCGAGTCGTCGACCACCAGCACGCGGATCGGGTCCACACGTCCTCCTGCTCCGGCGGCGACGGCCGGCGGGGGCCGTCGTCGGGGTCTCGGCAGCGCGGCGGGGGGCCTCGAGGTCAGCTCCGGTGCTGTTCCGGAACGTCCTCGGGCGTCCCACCCGCATCGCCTGTCCCAGGAGTTGTCGGCCGCCCCACCCGCCGGGTTGACGCGGGCCGCGCAACCGTTACGGGGGAGGCGGTGACCAGGGGGCCCGCGGGGACATGTCGACCGGCCCGCGCGGGGGGCTGCGGGGCGCCCGCCGCGCTGACCTGCGCGGATCAGGAGTGCCGCGAGTCGATCATCGGACGCGTGCACGCCCGGACGGCGTGTCGCCCCGTGTCCTGCGCACGCACCCGATGATCAACCGGGGATCGGCCGCCCGGGGTCAGCGGCCGGTGGCGCGGTGCCAGGGCGCGAGCAGCACGCCCAGGGCGCTGGAGTCGAGCAGGTCGCCCATCGTCAGCGCCTGGACGACGCCGGCGAGGGCGTTCCACGAGCCGGTGGCGCCGTCGTGGGCGTCGAGGCCGCCGTCGGCGAACGCGCGGACGGCGAGCAGCTGGGCGGTGGCGAGCGTCCGGGTGCGGCCGGAGACGTGCGCGGCCCACGCGGCCTCGTGCATGGCGGCCGCCCACGGGCGCTGGGTGGCGCGGCCCTCGTCGACGGCGGCCCGCCAGCGCTCCCGGCCGCGGGCGTCCAGGCCGGCGAACGTGGCCAGCAGCGAGCTCAGCTCGGGCGTGGCCGGGCCGAGGTCGGCGTCCGCGCCGCGGGTGGCGGCGTCCGGGACGACGGCGGCGAACGGGGCCACCAGCTCGCGGCGGACCAGCCGGGGCAGCACGTCTGCGGCCCACTCCCCCACCGCGGCGTCGGCGAGGACCTCGGCGGCCTGCCCGCGGACGTCGTCGTCGGCCTGGGCGAAGGCCTCGTGCTCGGGGCCGAGGACGTCCTCGCGCAGCAGCCGCTCCAGGGCGGCGGCGCTGCCGATGGTGCCGCGCTCGAGCTGGGCGACCAGGACGGCGGCGCGGTCCTCCCCCGGCTCCGGCGACACGGAGCGCAGCTGGGGCACCGCGGCGGCGAGCTCGCGGGCGCGGCGGGCGCGGACGGCCAGGACGGTGCGCTGGTCGCGGTCGGCGCCGCGGGAGCGGGCACCGTCGGCGAGTGCGGTGAGCTCGGCGGGGCCGGCGGTGAGCCCGGTGAGCAGCACGTCGGCGACCGCGCGGCCGGCGGGCAGCCGCACCAGGTCGAACCCGAGCGTCGCGGCACTGACCAGCGAGTACGGCACGTCTCCCCCTCCGACGGCACCGCCGTGGAGCAGGCGGTCAGCCCATGCTCGCGGTGATCACCCCGCAACGCCACGCGGCCGTCACCCGATCGCCGGAGGGGCGGGGGGTGACGGCCGCGTGTCGGGCCCCGTCGGGTGACACGGAGGTGACGCAAGGTCACCGGAGGCGGCCCCCCTGCAGGGTCCCGCCGCGAGCTTGCGAGCGGTGGGGGGCAGGGGGGTCCTTCTTCAGGCGCCGACGGCCTTCTGCACGTCCAGGGCGAGCAGCAGCTGCCCGGCGAGCTTGTAGGCGCCGCGGATGAGCTCGCGGGCCTGCCCGTCGAGGGTGTCCGGCGGGGCCTCGAAGTCGGCCGCGTCGACGTCGACGACGTCGGCGATCGAGTCGACCAGCAGGCTCACCGCCTCGCCGTGCAGCCGCACGACGATGACCACGGCGTCGGTGCCGGCCGGCCGCGGCGGGCGGCCCAGCCGCTCGCGCAGCTCGATGGCGGTGACCACCTGGCCGCGCAGGTTGATCAGCCCGGCGACGGCCGGCGGCGCCAGCGGCACCCGGGTGAGCTTCTGGCTGCGCAGCACCTCCTGCACGTGCTCGACCTCGACGCCGTACAGGTCGCCGTCGAGCCGGAAGGTGGCCAGCTGCCCGCTGGTGGCGCGGGTGGCGGTCTCGGTGGTCACGTCAGACCTCCAGCAGAGCGGACGCGGGGGAGTGGGTGTCGGCGGCGTAGAACGCCGGGTCGGCCGCGAGGATCGCGGCGCGGACGTCGAGGAGCTCGGTCACCTTGTCGCCGAGGACGGCGGAGCCGAGCAGGCCCAGGTCGTCGATGTCGCTGCGGACGGCGGCCCCGCCGTCGACGATGTCGAGGATCTCCTCGACGACGATCGCGACGCTGCGGCCGTGGTCGCTGTAGACGATGACCTCGAGCACCTCGCGCTCGCTCGTGCCGTAGGCGCCCAGGTGCCGGTCGAGCCGGACGATCGGCAGGATCGCGCCGCGGTACTGCACGACCTCCCGGTTGCCGACCCGCTCGACGGCCTCGGCGCGCACCTGCTCGAGGCGGGTGACGGTGTCCAGCGGGATCGCCACGCGACGGCCCTCGCCGATCGCGGCCAGCAGCATCCGCTGGCGCTCGGTCTCGCCGCCGGGGGTGCCGGCGGCGGCCGCCTCGCGGGCCTCCTGCCGCTCGCTGCTCTCGGTGCGCAGCGCGCGGCGGGCCAGGGCCTGGACGTCGAGGATGAGCGCCACCGCGCCGTCGCCCAGGACGGTCGCGCCGGAGTACAGGCCGATCGCCTTGAGCTGGCCGCCGACGGCCTTGACGACGATCTCCTCGGTGTTGATCACCCGGTCGACGACGAGGCCGAAGCGCCGGCCCTCCGACCGCAGCACGGCGATGACCACGTGGCCGTCGTGCCGGTCGGAGGCGAGGCCCAGGACGTCGGTGAGCCGGACGAGGGGGAGCAGCTCGCCGCGCAGCCGGTAGACCGGCGCGCCGCCGACCTCCTCGACGGCGTTGGCGGCCTTCTCGGCATCGAGGCTGACCAGCTCCTGCAGGCTGATCTGCGGGATGGCGTAGCGGTCGCCGGCGCACTCGACGGTGAGCGCGGGGACGATCGCCAGGGTCAGCGGGATGCGCAGCCGGCAGACGGTGCCGCGGCCGGGCTCGGACTCGACCTCGATCGTGCCGCCGATGGACTCGATGTTGGTCTTGACGACGTCCATGCCGACGCCGCGGCCGGAGACGTTGGTGACGGCTGCCGCCGTCGAGAAGCCGGGCAGGAAGATCATCTGCAGGACGTCCTGCGGGCCCATGCGGGAGAGCTGGTCGGCGGTGACCAGGCCGCGCTCGACGGCCTTGGCGCCGACCCTGGCCGGGTCGATGCCGGCGCCGTCGTCGGCGACCTCGACGACGACCTGCCCGCTCTCGTGCTTCGCGCGCAGGGTGAGCACGCCCTCGGCGGGCTTGCCTGCGGCGCGGCGGCGGTCGGGGGCCTCGATGCCGTGGTCGACGGAGTTGCGGACCAGGTGGGTCAGCGGGTCCTTGACCGCCTCGAGCAGCGTCTTGTCCAGCTCGGTGTCCCGGCCCTCCATGTCCAGGCGGACGCTCTTGCCGCACTGGATGCCGAGGTCGCGGACGACGCGCGGCAGCTTGGACCAGATGTGGTCGATCGGCTGCATGCGTGTCTTCATGACGCCCTCCTGCAGCTCGCTGGCGATGAGGTTGAGCCGCTGCGAGGCGCGCACCAGGTCGGTGTCGGTGGAGCGGCCCACGTACTGGACGATCTGGTTGCGGGTCAGCACCAGCTCGCCGACCAGCAGCATCAGCGAGTCGAGCAGGTCGACGTCGACGCGGATGGTCGAGTCGGCGACGGCGCGGCGCTGCTGCGCGCCCTGGCCCTCGGGGCGGGCGGCGCCGGCGGGCAGGCCGCCGTCGGCGTGGTCGTCGTCGTGGTGCTCGTCGTGCACCTCGTCGTGGACGGGGGCGGGCTCGGGCTCGGACACCGTCTCGGCGGCGGCCTCGACCACGGCCTCGGCGGCGGCGACGACCTCGGCGGCGACCGCGGCGGCGACCGCGGCGGGGCCGGCCTCGGTTCCGACGGCGGCGGGCGCGGCGGCGGGGGCCGGGACGGGGGAGTCCTCCATGGCCGCGCTGATCTCGGCGACGACGGCGGAGACGTCCACGCCGCCCTCGCCGCCGGTGGCCTCGATGGACGCGAGCAGCGAGCGGACGGTGTCGACCATCCGCAGCAGCACGCTGGTGCGCTCGGGGGTCAGCGCGAGGACGCCGTCCCGCAGCCGGGAGAGCATGTTCTCCCCGACGTGGGTGACCTCCTCGAGCCGGCCGAAGGCGAGGAAGCCGCTGGTCCCCTTGATCGTGTGGATGGTGCGGAAGATGCTCGAGAGCCGCTCGCGGGAGTCGGGCTCCTGCTCGAGGGCGACCAGGTCCGTGTCGAGCTGGTCGAGGTTCTCGTGGCTCTCGACGAGGAACTCCTCGACGATGTCGTCCAGACCGTCCACCGTTGCCTTCTCTCTCGCGTGCGGGGGACGGATCCGTCCCCGGATGGTCTTCGGCGGCCCGCCGTCCGACTCAAGGTGAGCGCCGGGCGGCCGCGGGGGTGCTCGGGCGCCTCCCGTGGCCGGCCGGGAGCGGCCGGCCACGGGAGGGCCGGTCAGTAGGTGAAGCGGGCCACGCTGGTGCGCAGGTCGGCGGCCATGCGGGACAGCTCGTCGACGGCGGTGCGCGTCTGGGTGAGCGCCTGGGTGGTGGAGTCGGCCGCCGTCGAGACCCCGGTGATGTTGTCCGCGATCTGGCCGGAGCCCTGGGCGGCCTCGGACACCGACCGGCTCATCTCGTTGGTCGTGGCGGTCTGCTCCTCCACCGCGCTGGCGATGGTGGTCTGCCGGTCGGAGATCTGCGCGACGATCTGGCTGATCTCACCGATGGCGGCCACCGCGGCGGTGGTGTCGCCCTGGATGGCCTGCACCCGACGGGCGATGTCCTCGGTCGCCTTCGCCGTCTCCTGCGCGAGCTCCTTGACCTCGTTCGCCACGACCGCGAAGCCCTTGCCGGCCTCCCCGGCCCGGGCGGCCTCGATGGTCGCGTTGAGCGCCAGCAGGTTGGTCTGCTCGGCGATGCTCGTGATGACCTTGACGACGTTGCCGATCTCGGCCGACGAGTCGCCCAGCTTGGCCACGGTCGCCGTCGTCGTCTCCGCTGCGGTCACCGCGCGGGCGGCCACCGCCGACGCCTCGGCGGCGTTGGTGGCGATCTCGCGGATCGAGGCGCCCATCTGCTCGGCACCCGCGGCGACGGTCTGCACGTTCCGGCTGACCTCCTCCGCGGCGCCGGCGACCACGCCGGACTGCGCCGAGGTCTCCTCGGCCGAGGCGGAGATCTGCGCGGAGGACGCGGACAGCTCCTCGCTGGAGGCGGCGACGGCGTCGGCCGAGGCGGCCACGGCGGACAGCACAGCGCGCAGGTTCTCCTGGGCCTCGCCCAGGGCGGCGGCCATGCGGCCGAGCTCGTCGCGCCCGCGGACCTCAGGGGTGACGGTGAGGTCGCCGGCCGCCAGGGCCTCGACCGAGCGCTGCACCGAGCGGACGGTGCCCACGAGCCGCCGGACGACGAGGACGGTCAGCCCGCCGGCGACCAGCGTGCCCAGCACCAGGGCGACCCACAGGGTGGTGGTGGCCGAGGAGACGATGTCCACGGCGTCGTCGGTGTCGGCCTGGCCGGCGTCGACCCGCCGCTCCTGCATGGCGTTGTACTGGTCCATGAGGACGTCGGAGCGGTCCTGCAGCGGGCCGGTGATGACGGTGGCCGCGACGGCCAGGTTCCCGGCGTCGGCCGCGGGCAGCAGCTGGGTGTCGGCGATCGTGTAGTAGTCCTCGACGGTGCCGCGGAACTCCTCGAAGGCCTCCTTGTTGACCGTCACCTCGGCGTAGGCGTCGAGCTGGCCGTCGATGGTGTCCCGGCGCTCGGTCAGGTCGGCCCGCAGGGCGGCGCGCTGCTGGGCGTCCGCGATCGGGTAGGTGTTGTACCGCGACCGGTCGCCCTGCCAGGAGCGCTGGATGTCGGCCAGGTCGGACAGCCGGACGACGTTGTCGTTGATCCGGGCGGCCGCGTCCTGGACCGCCGACAGCCGGTTGACGGCGAGGACGGTCATCGCGACGGCGACCAGCGCGAGGACGGCGACGGCGGCGCCGATCTTGACACCGACCGGGCGGTCGGCGAACCAGCCGCCGGTGCGGCCGGCGCGTTGCGTGCTCATGGGGAGTGCTCCTGGGTTCTGGGTGTGGCCGGGGGGGTGGGGAAGCGGGCGCTCTCGGGACAGGAGAGTGACGGATCCGAGAAGGAACTCGCGTCGTCCGGAAATGGCGTGTCGGTAACGATCCGAACACGGCCGTAATCGGGTGCGAGAGGCGACGCCGGGGCCATTCCCGGCACCAAGTCGACAAGCGGCAGGACCCCGTCGAGCAGCGCGGATGCCCGAGTCGACAAGGGCATCCGCACAGGTGGCGCTGCACGGGAGCGGCGATGATGGCCATTTCTGCCGCTCGAAGCAGGGAAAGCAGCCGGCGCCCGTCACCATTGTCACGGAAATGGCACCGGACTCGACCGTGATCACCGGCCGCCGGGGGCGGATGACCATTCTCGGCGGCCGGTCACCGCGGGTCAGTGCGTGAACCGGCCGACGCTCGTCCTGAGCTCGGCGGCCATCCGGGACAGCTCGTCGACGGCGGTCCGCGTCTGGGTGAGCGCCTGGGTGGTGGAGTCGGCCGCGGCCGAGACCCCGGTGATGTTGTCCGCGATCTGGCCCGAGCCCTGGGCGGCCTCGGACACCGAGCGGGACATCTCGCTCGTGGTCGCCGTCTGCTCCTCGACCGCGCTGGCGATGGTGGTCTGCCGGTCGGAGATCTGCGCGACGATCTGGCTGATCTCACCGATGGCGGCCACCGCGGCGGTGGTGTCGCCCTGGATGGCCTGCACCCGGCGGGTGATGTCCTCGGTCGCCTTCGCCGTCTCCTGCGCGAGCTCCTTGACCTCGTTCGCCACGACCGCGAAGCCCTTGCCGGCCTCCCCGGCCCGGGCGGCCTCGATGGTCGCGTTGAGCGCCAGCAGGTTGGTCTGCTCGGCGATGCTCGTGATGACCTTGACGACGTTGCCGATCTCGGCCGACGAGTCGCCCAGCTTGGCCACGGTCGCCGTCGTCGTCTCCGCTGCGGTCACCGCGCGGGCGGCCACCGCCGACGCCTCGGCGGCGTTGGTGGCGATCTCGCGGATCGAGGCGCCCATCTGCTCGGCACCCGCGGCCACGGTCTGCACCGACCGCGACACCTCCTCCGCCGCGCCGGCCACCACGCCGGACTGCGCGGAGGTCTCCTCGGCCGAGGCGGAGATCTGCGCCGAGGACGCGGACAGCTCCTCCGACGACGCAGCGACGGCGTCGGCCGAGGCGGCCACAGCGGCCAGCACCGCGCGCAGCTCGTCCTGGGCGGCGTCGAGGGCGCGGGCCACGTCACCGACCTCGTCGCCCCGCTCGATGCCGGTGCGCGCCGTGAGGTCACCCGCGGCCAGGCGGGCCGCCACCACCTGCACCCGGCGCAGCGGGCGGACGACGGACCGCCCGACCTGCACCGCGCACAGCCCGGCGAGCACGAGCGCGGCCAGCCCCACGACGCTCAGCAGCACGGTCGCGCGGGTCTGCGCGGAGTCCTGCTCGGCGCGCAGCTGCGCGGCCCGCTCCGTCGCCGAGGCCTGCATCCGGTCGGCCAGGTCGAGCACGGCGCCGTAGCCCTCGCCGGCCTCGCCGCCGTTGATGCTCTCCAGCGCGGTGCGGTAGCCCTCGGGAGTGCCGGAGGACAGCCAGGTGACGACCTGGTCGTCCCACCGGAAGTAGTCGTCCCACGCCGGCCGCAGCCCGGCGAACGCGGCGGCCTCCTCCTCGTTCATGGCGGAGGTGTCGACGTCGCCCAGCCAGGCGTAGACGCCGTCCTTCGCCTCCAGCAGGCCGGAGCGGTTGTAGGCGTCGGGCGCCAGGGCGACCGCGGGGCCGAAGGTGACCGCGTCGGCGACCACGAGGCCCTGCCACCCGGTGACGTCGGCGATCTGGAAGCGGGCGGTCTCGGCCTCGGCCAGGACGGCGTCGGCGCGGCTGAGCTCCCCGGCGAGGTCGCGCTGCTCGGCGACGGCCGACAGGCCGGCGCCGGCGCTGACGGCGACCAGGACGCCGACCACGCCGAAGGCGAGGGCGAGCCGGCGGCCGATCCGCAGGGAGGAGAGCCAGGACAGGTGCACGGTGGTGCCTTTCCGGAGGTTCCGTGGGGTCTCAGTGGGTGAAGCGGCTGACGCTGGTGCGCAGGCCGGCGGCCATGCGGGACAGCTCGTCGACGGCGACCCGGGTCTGCGCCAGCGCCTGGGTGGTGGAGTCGGCCGCGGCCGAGACGCCGGAGATGTTGTCGGCGATCTGCCCCGAGCCCTGGGCGGCCTCCGCGACCGACCGGGACATCTCGCTCGTGGTGGCGGTCTGCTCCTCGACGGCGGAGGCGATGGTCGTCTGCCGGTCGGAGATCTGGGCGACGATCTGGCTGATCTCACCGATCGCCCCGACGGCGGCGCCGGTGTCCTTCTGGATCGCCTCGACGCGGCGGGCGATGTCCTCGGTCGCCTTCGCCGTCTCCTGCGCGAGCTCCTTGACCTCGTTCGCCACGACCGCGAAGCCCTTGCCGGCCTCCCCGGCCCGGGCGGCCTCGATGGTCGCGTTGAGCGCCAGCAGGTTGGTCTGCTCGGCGATGCTCGTGATGACCTTGACGACGTTGCCGATCTCGGCCGAGGACGCGCCCAGCCTGGCCACGGTCGCCGTCGTCGTCTCCGCCGCCGTGACCGCGCGGGCGGCCACCGCCGACGCCTCGGCGGCGTTGGTGGCGATCTCGCGGATCGAGGCGCCCATCTGCTCCGCGCCGGCCGCGACCGTCTGCACCGACCGCGACACCTCGTCGGCGGCCGCCGCGACCACGCCGGACTGCGCGGAGGTCTCCTCGGCCGAGGCGGAGATCTGCGCGGAGGACGCGGACAGCTCCTCGCTGGAGGCCGCCACCGCGTCCGCGGAGGCGGCCACGGCGTCGAGCACCTCGCGCAGGCTGCCCTGGGCGCGGTCGAGGGCGTCGGCCATCCGGCCGACCTCGTCGCGCGACCGGATGCCGGTGCTGCGGGTCAGGTCGCCCTGCGCCAGCGCCTCGAGGGAGGCCTGGACCGTGCGCACCGGCCGGATCACCGAGCGGGCGGTCAGCCGGCTGAGCAGGACCAGCAGCAGGAAGCCCAGCCCGGCGACGACGAGTGCGACCGTCTCGTAGCGGGAGACGGTGTCCTGCAGCTCGCCCTGGGCCGCCTCCGCCTCCGTCTCCAGCGTGTCCTTGGCGGTGCCGACGGCGGCGTCGGTGAGGTCGTTGGCGGCCTGGATGTCCTCCCAGCGCACCCGCGCGCCGGCCTGGTCGGCCACGGCGCCGTTCACGAAGACGGTGATCGCGTCGGTGTAGTCGCCGTAGGTGTCCTGCAGCGCGGCGACCGCGGCGGCACTGTCCCCGGTCAGCTCGATCCCCCCGAGCCCGGCGAGCAGCTCCCGCGGGGTGGCGACGTCGTCGGCGAGCTCGGCCAGCTGCTCGGCTGGGTCCTCGCGGACGATCGCCTTGAACCCGTCGACCTTGAGCTCGCTGGCCCGGGTGTCCAGCTGGAGCACCAGCTCCTGCGCCTCCTCCAGCGCCTCGACGCGCTCCTGGGCGTCGCGCACGGCGGCGTTGCCGAGCAGCGTCGCGCCGAGCAGACCCCCCAGCGACAGCGTGCCGACGGCGACCAGCGCGCCGAACTTGACGGACAGCGGGCGGTCGGCGAACCAACCGGCACGCGGGCGGGATGCGGCGTCCACGAGAGCCTCCTGGGCTTCCTGTGCACGCTGCGACGGATGTGACGGGCGTGCAGCAGGAATGGTGGCGGCGGCCGGTGCCCGCGCCCGGCTGCCGGAAACGCCCCGGGACGGATCGTTGCGGAGGAGGCGGTGACCCCTTGCGGCGCCGTCGCCGAGTCGACGCACGTCGGCGGTGACCGGCCGGCCCGCCGGGCGTCCGCGCTGGTCGGAGCGGGGGAGGGGCGCCGTGTCGACCCGCCGCGGGCGGTGACCGCGCGACGGGGGAGCGGTCGTCCCGGACCGCGGCGCGACGCGCCGCGCCGCGGCGGGGGTCAGGCGAGCAGGTCGCCGAGCAGCCGGAGGAGGGCGAGGGCGGCGGCCGGGTCGGCCACCCGCTGGGTCGCGGCCGTCTCGCCCTCGCCGACCTTGACGCCGAGGTCGTCCGGGCCGAGGGAGCGGAAGACGTCCTCGTCGGTGCGGTCGTCCCCGAGGTAGACGACGGCGGCGGTGCCGAGCTCGGTGCGCAGCCGGCGCACGGCGCTGCCCTTGTCGGCATCCACGAGGACGAGCTCGAGCACCGCCTTGCCCGGCTTCTTCGTCAGTGACGGATCCGCGATCGCATCCGCGGACTCCAGCAGCGCGGTGGCCGCGGCGGGGTCGGGGACCTGCCGGACGTGGACGGCCACGCTGGCGGGCTTGACCTCCAGCCGCGCACCGGGGACGGCGGCCACCAGCGGGGCGAGCTGCCCGGCGAGGACGTCCCGGCGGCCGGCCAGCTCGCCGGTGAGCGGGCCGTCGAACTCGGCGCCGTGGCTGCCCACCCAGCGGTAGGGACCGGTGAGGCCGCTGACCGTGCGCAGGTCCTCGAGCCCGCGGCCGCTGACCAGCGCCACGGTCACGCCGTCGGCGGCGGCGATCCGGGCCAGGGCCTCGGCGGTGCCGGGGGAGGGGACCGCCGCGCTCGGGTCGCCCACCAGCGGGGCCAGCACGCCGTCGTAGTCGGAGGCGACCAGCAGCGGACGGCGGGCGGCGACCGCCGCCAGCGCGGCCGCCGTCCCCTCCGGGACGCTCACGCCTGGGCGCGCAGGGCGTCGAAGAAGGACGACGCCCAGTGGTCGAGGTCGTGCTTGGCCAGGTACCGGCGCATGGCGCGCATCCGGCGGGCGCCCTCGTCCGGCTCGATCCGCAGCGCGCGCAGCAGCTGGTTCTTCACGCCGGCGATGTCGTGCGGGTTGACCAGGAACGCCTGCTTGAGCTCGGCGGCGGCGCCGGCGAACTCGGACAGGACGAGCGTGCCGCCGAGGTCGCCGCGGGCGGCCACGTACTCCTTGGCCACGAGGTTCATGCCGTCGCGGTAGGGCGTCACCAGCATGACGTCGGCTGCGCGGTAGAGGGCGGCGAGTTCCTCGCGGGGCATCGACTGGTTGAAGTAGTGCACCGCCGGGCCGCCGATGGAGCCGAAGACGCCGTTGATGTGGCCGACCTGCTGCTCGATCGTCTCCCGCATGTGCACGTAGTGCTCGACCCGCTCGCGGCTGGGCGTGGCCACCTGGACCATGACCGTCCCGGGCGCCTCGACCGCGCCGTCCTCGAGCAGCTCCTGGAAGGCGTTGAGCCGGACGCTGATGCCCTTGGTGTAGTCCAGCCGGTCGACGCCCAGGATGATCTTGTCGGGCTTGCCCAGCTCCGCGCGGATCTCCGCGGCCCGGCTGACCACCTCCGGCGAGGAGGCCAGCTCGTCGAAGGCGGCGACGTCGATGGAGATGGGGAACGCCCGCGCGGTCACCGTGCGCCCGTCGTACTCGACCGTCGCCCCGCGGGTGGGCAGCTCGTGCAGCCGGCGGGCCAGCTGGACGAAGTTCGCCGCCGCGCTCGGCCGCTGGAAGCCGACCAGGTCCGCGCCCAGCAGCCCCTCGACGATCGCCGACCGCCACGGCAGCTGGGTGAACAGCTCGTAGGGCGGGAACGGGATGTGCAGGAAGAAGCCGATCGTGAGGTCGGGCCGCCGCTGCCGGAGCATCGCGGGCACCAGCTGCAGCTGGTAGTCGTGCACCCAGACGATCGCGCCCTCGGCGGCCACCTCCGCGGTCCGCTCGGCGAAGCGCTTGTTGACCTGCACGTAGGTGTCCCACCAGGTGCGGTGGTACTCCGGCTTCTCGACCACGTCGTGGTACAGCGGCCACAGCGAGGCGTTGGACATGCCCTCGTAGTAGCGGTCGACCTCCTCCTCCGAGAGCTCGACGGGGATCAGCGACATCCCGCCGGACTCGAAGGGCTCGGGCGCCTCGCCGGCCGAGCCGGACCAGCCCACCCACGCGCCGCCGCGACCGGCGACGAAGGGCTCGAGCGCGGTCACCAGGCCGCCGGGGCTGCGCTGCCAGCGCGTCGTCCCGTCGGGGTCGGTCACCTGGTCGACCGGCAGCCGGTTGGCCACCACGACGACGGGACTGTCCGTCCCCACGTCTCCCGCGTCTGTCCTGGCCATACGCCGTTGACCCTACTGAGACGCCGCGGCCACGTCACCCGCGGGCCGGGGGAGCCGTTGGTCTCTTGCCGCAGCCGTCCCGCCGCACGACCCTGCGGCCGTCGCCGGATCTGGGAGGGAGCATGACGTCGACGGCGCTGGCCGACCTCCCCGTGCGGGAACGGGTCCGTCTCTTCGAGCGGGCGTGCAACGCCGACGGGCTCGGGGACTACGCCGCCCTTCTCGCGCCCGACGTCCGGAGCCGCACGGGGGACCTGACGGCGACCGGACGGGACGCCGTCGTCCGGTTCATGACGGCCGTCAGAACGACGTTCCCCGACCTCTCGGTGACCTTCTCCCACGTGCTCGTCTCGGGTGACGAGGTCGCCGCGGAGCTCGTCGAGCGGGGGACCCACCGGGGGCCCCTGGTGCTGCCCGGCCGGACGCTCCCGCCGACCGGGCGCCGCGTCGAGTGGCACGCCGCGACCTTCTTCCGGTACGACGAGAACGGGCTGATCCGGTCCCTCCGCGACTACCTGGACACGGCCGCGCTCCTGCGGCAGCTCGAGGTGTGACCGCGGTCAGCGGGCCAGGAGGTACCCGGCGGCCGCCGCCCCGAGGCCGAGCACCAGCGTGGCCGCGAGGTACCCGGCCGCCCGGGCGAGGGCGCGCTCCTCCACCAGCCGGACGACGTCGGCGCCGAAGCTGGAGAAGGTGGTCAGCGTCCCGCAGAAGCCGGTGCCGACCAGGGCGACCACCGCCGCGGGCGCGTCGCCGAGGCCCAGCAGCACGCCGAGCACGGCGGAGCCCGCGACGTTGACCGCCAGGGTGCCGACCGCGGGGTCCCGGCCCGCCCGGCCCGCGAGGCGGACCGCCAGCAGCCGCAGCGGCGCACCGACCAGCGCGCCGGCCGCGACCAGCAGCGGCGTCACGGTCTCCACCGCCGCACCGCGAGCAGGCCGGCGGCGGTGGCGAGCACCCCGCCGAGGACCGAGGCGAGCACGTAGCCCGCGGCGAGCAGGACCCGGCCGGCGTCGGTCAGCTCGACGACCTCGACGGCGAACGCGGAGTACGTCGTGTAGCCGCCGAGCACGCCGACGGCGAGGAACGGCCGCACCCACGCCGGCTCCGGGCCCGTGGTGAGCAGGCCGAGCAGGACGCCCATCAGCAGGCAACCGGTGAGGTTGACCAGCAGCGTCGCCCAGGGCCACCCGGCGCCGGGGGAGGGGAGCGCCTCGGCGACGCCCCACCGCGCCAGCGCCCCCAGCGCCCCGCCGACCGCCGCCAGGGGATAGGCCGCCGTCGGGGACCTCACCGCCGGCGGGTCTCGGGGAACAGCAGGTCGACGAACCGGGCGGCGGTGGGCTGCGGCTCGTGGTTGGCCAGCCCCGGGCGCTCGTTGGCCTCGACGAACACCGCGTCCGGGCCCTCGACGTCGGGGACGAGGAAGTCGACGCCGGTCACCGGGATGCCGATCGCCCGGCTGGCCCGCACCGCCGCCTGCCCGATCGCCGGGTGCAGCCGGTCGGTGACGTCCTCGATGGTGCCGCCGGTGTGCAGGTTCGCCGTCCGCCGCACGCGCAGTCGCTGCCCGTTGGCCAGGACGTCGTCCATCGCGTACCCGGCCGCCCGGACGACGTCGGTGGTGACGTCGTCCAGCGGGATCCGCGACTCGCCGCCGGTGGCCCGCTCCCGCCGCCGGCTGGTCTCGCGGACCAGCTGGGCCACGGTGCTGCGGCCGTCGCCGACGACCTCGGCGGGCTTGCGCACCGCCGCGGCGACCACCTCGTGGTCGATGACGACGACGCGCACGTCCTCGCCGTCGACGAGCTCCTCGACCAGCACGTCCGGGCAGAACAGCCGCGCGGCGTCGACGGCCCGGCCGAGCTCCTCCTCGCCGGTCACACCCACGGTGATGCCCTTGCCCTGCTCGCCGCGGGTGGGCTTGACCACCACCTCCCCGGCCTCGGCGAGCAGCTCGCGGGCGGGGCCGAGGTCGTCGCCGGGCACGGTCAGGCCGCGGGGCACGCGCACCCCGGCGGCCTCGACGATGCGGCGGGTGACCCGCTTGTCGTCGCAGCGGCTCATCGCGACGGCGGTGGTGAACTCCGACAGCGACTCGCGGGTCAGCACCCGGCGCCCGCCGAGGGACAGCTGCATCTCGCCGAACTCGGCGTCGGTCACCTCGACGCGGATCCCGCGCCGCAGCGCCTCGTCGGCGATGATCCGCGCGTAGGGGTTGAGCCGGGTCAGCCCCGGCGGGCGGGCGGCGAACAGCGGCGTGTTGATCGGGTTCTTGCGCTTGACGCACACCGCGGGCGCGCGCATGAAGCCGAGCTTGCGGTAGAGCGCGATCGCGCCCTTGTTGTCGTGCATGACCGAGAGGTCGACGTAGGAGCGGCCACGGCCGACGTACCGCTCGGCCAGCACCCGCACCAGCGCCTCGCCGGTGCCGGGCGGCGCGCTCTGCCCGTCGACGGCGAGGCACCACAGGCTGGTGCCGCTCTCCGGGTCGCCGAACGCCAGCACGTGGTCGACGCCGGTGACCGTGCCGACGATCCGGGAGGTCCGGGTGTCCGCGGCGACGAGGTAGGTGAAGGCGCGGGTGCGGTGGTTGGCCCACATGGTCTCGGGGTCGCCGGTGACCATGCCGTTGCGGGCGTAGATCTCGTTGATCGCCACCATGTCCCCCAGCGAGGTCACCGTGCGGACGAAGACGCCGCGGATGAGCTCGGGCCGGGGCCGGTAGCGGTAGAGGTCCAGCCGGTAGGTGTAGCTGGGGTCGATGAACAGCTCGTCGGGCGCGAGGCCGACGAGGACGTGCGGGTCGCGGGCGTAGATGCAGATGTCGCGCTGCCCGCTCTCCTCGGCGCGCAGCGCGGCGAGGATGTCGCGCATCTCGGTGAACGTCTGGCCGAAGACCAGGCGCCCCCACGCCAGGTCCAGCACGACGTCGCCGTCCATCCCCTCGAGCTGGTGCTCCGAGGGCCGGGTCCAGTTGCGTCCGGTGAGGTCGGGGGGGCCGGCCACCGCGGTGCGGCGGCGGTGCCCGGCGAGCCGGGGTGCCACGGTGCGCCTCCTCAGACCCCGTGGTTCTGCAGCCACAGCTCCAGCAGGCCCAGCTGCCAGAGCTTGTTGCCGCGCAGCGGCGTGAGCTCCCCGTTGGGGTCCTCGAGCAGCCGGGACACGTACTCGGGGCGGAACAGCGCCCGCTCCCGCGCCGCCTCGCTGGACAGCGCGTCCTTGACCAGGCCGAGCACCTTGCCCTCGAGGTGGGTGATCGCCGGGACCGGGAAGTAGCCCTTGGGCCGGTCGATGACCTCCGGCGGGACGATCCGGCGGCCGATCGCCTTGAGCACGCCCTTGCCGCCGTCGGCGAGCTTGAGCTCCGGCGGGCACTGGGCCGCGAGCTCGACCAGGTCGTGGTCGAGGAAGGGCACCCGGGCCTCCAGGCCCCACGCCATGGACATGTTGTCCACCCGCTTGACCGGGTCGTCGACGAGCATGACCTCGCTGTCCAGCCGCAGGGCGGCGTCGACGGCGGTCTGCGCGCCGGCGCGGGACATGTGGTCGCGGACGAACTCCAGGCTCGGGTCGCCGTCGAGGGCGTACCGCTCGCCGACGAGCGCCCGCATGTCCTCCGCGCCGCGGTCGAAGAACGCCGCCGCGTAGCGCTCGACGGCCTCCTCGCGGCCGACGTCGGCCAGCGGCGGGTACCAGTGGTAGCCGGCGAAGACCTCGTCGGCGCCCTGCCCGGACTGCACCACCCGGATCGACTGGCTGACCCGCTCGGACAGCAGGTCGAAGGCGACGACGTCGTGGCTGACCATCGGCTCGGCCATCGCGCCGATGGCGTGGCCGAGCGCGGCCGCGAGTTCGTCGGAGGACACCCGGATGCGGTGGTGGTCCGTGCCGAACCGCTCGGCGATGACGTCGGAGTAGCGGAACTCGTCGCCCGCGTGCCCGCCGACGGTCTCGAAGCCGATCGAGTAGGTGGCCAGGCCGCTCTGCCCCTCCTGGGCGAGCAGGCCGACGATCAGGCTGGAGTCCAGCCCACCGGACAGCAGCACGCCGACCGGGATGTCGGAGACCAGGCGACGGCGGACGGCGACCCGCAGCGCCTCCTCGATCGCGTCCTCCCAGTCCCGGTTCGACCAGCCGGAGTGCTCGGGGCGCCGCTCGTAGGTGGGCTCCCAGTAGCGGTGCTCGCGGCTGGTGCCGTCGGCCTCGATCACCCGCACGGTGGCCGGCGGCAGCTTGCGCACGCCGTTGAGCAGGGTGCGCGGCGCGGGGACGACGGCGTGCCAGGTCAGGTAGTGGTGCAGCGCGACCGGGTCGATGGAGGTGTCGACGTCGCCGGCGCGCAGCAGGGCCGGCAGCGAGGAGGCGAACCGCAGCCGGCCCGGCGTCTCGGCGAGGTACAGCGGCTTGATGCCCAGCCGGTCGCGGGCCATGACGACGCGGCCGGTGTCCCGCTCGTGGATGACCACGACGAACATGCCGTGCAGGTGGTCGACGAAGTCCAGGCCCCAGTGGTGGTAGCCCTTGAGCAGGACCTCGGTGTCGCTGGTGGAGAAGAAGCGGTAGCCGTGGCCCTCGAGCTCGGCGCGCAGCTCCTTGTAGTCGTAGATGCAGCCGTTGAAGACCGCCTCGAGGCCCAGCTCGCTGTCCACCATCGGCTGTGAGCCGCTGGGGGAGAGGTCGATGACCGACAGCCGGCGGTGGCCGAACGCCACCCGGCCGGCGCTCCACTGGCCCTGGCCGTCCGGCCCGCGGGGGACCAGTGCCTCGACCATCCGCGCCACCGCGGTGGTGTCGGCCAGGGAGCCGTCGAACCTGATCTCGCCGGAGAGGCCGCACATGGGTTCGATCCAACCCCAGCCCGACGATCACCGCGACGCGATCGGCGGAGTTCACAGGAAGGTCACACGGCCCGGTTCCATGTGGAACCGGGCCGTGTGCGCTCCTGCTACGCGGTGAGCGCGGCCACCGCGGCGGGGACGTCGACCAGACCGGTGCCCTTGTCGTACGACGTCGTCCGGCCGCCGGCCTGGGTGTACGCGGCGCCGTCGGCGTAGCGGTACGCCGTCGAGGTGATCGCCGCCTCGACCTCGGCCGCGGTCGCCGTCGGGTCGGCCTCGAACAGCTGGGCGACGATGCCCGCGACGTGCGGCGCGGCCATCGAGGTCCCGCTGATCGTGTTGAAGGTGCCCAGGTCGAGCGGGCCGGGGCCGTTGCGCGGGTCGAGGCCGGTGGCGCAGATCGGCAGGTACAGCCGGCACGACGAGGTGATGGCCTCACCGGGCGCGGACACGTCCGGCCAGGTGGAGGGGTCGGCCGCGGCGCCGCGCGAGGAGAACTCGCTGACCGCGCCGTCACGGGTGCCGGTGTCCCGGTCGTCGTACGACGCCACGCTGATGATCCCGCCGGTCGGGTCCTGGCCGGGCGGGTTGGTGAGCGACGTCGAGCCGTCGCCGCCGTCGTTGCCGGCCGCCCACACGGTGACGACGCCCTCCGCGGCCAGCGCGCGCTGCAGCTTGACCGTGGCGCTCCCCGGGTCGAACGCCCCGCCGCCGCTCGGGCCGTAGGAGTTGTTGGTGACCCGGATGGGCGGGCAGACGTCGGCGGGGACGTCCGCGCCGCACGGGTGCTCGTGGTTCTCCAGCACCCAGTTCAGCGCCGCGTCGGCACCGACGATGAGCAGCACCGCGCCGGTGGAGACGGACACCAGGCTCGCGCCGGGGGCGGCGCCCTGCAGCCGGCCGCCGTCGGACAGCGTCGTCGGCCGGCCGGCCACGATCCCGCTGACGTGCGTGCCGTGCCCGCCGACCGCCAGCGTGTCGGTGTCGACCACGGTCGGCACCCGGACGACGCAGTCCGGCGTCGTCGTGGTCTCCAGCAGGCACAGGCTCTTGAGGTTGGCGACCACGGCGCTGCCGCCGTCGGGGTCGCGCAGGTAGGGGTGGGTCGGGTCGACGCCGGAGTCGATGACGGCGACCGAGACGCCGCTGCCGTCGAGCGGGGAGCCGTCGGGCCCGGTGAGCGTCCGCACCGCCTGGGCGCCGCCGGTGGCGGTGTTGGAGGTCTCCTGGGCGAACTCGATCGGGGTGTTGCCCTCGAGGTAGGTGACGCCGGGCTCGCCGCGGGCGGCCTGGACCTGGGCGGCGGTGCCGCGGGCGACGACGACGCCGATCCGCTCGAACTCGGTGACGGTCCGCATCCCGCTGGCGGCGACGGCGGCGCGGGCGGCCCGCGCGTCCTCCCCGTGCACCAGCACGGTGGTGGGGACGGCGGCGGCCAGGCCGGCGAGCTGGTCGGCCAGGAAGTCCTGGACGGGAGCGAGCGGTTCGGGGGCCGCCTGGGCGGGGGAGGCCAGCAGCGCGCCGGCGACCAGCGCGGCCAGGCTCCCTCCTCCGAGCACGCGACGGGTCGACCGGGGCATGGGCTCTCCTCGTTGAGAACTGACGGGTGCCCTGCTCGAACGAGCCGCTGCGACCCCGGTCACGCCGCCGGGGTGGCCGGGCGTGTCGCCGGGTTCCGGGTACCGGGGGAGCCGCGCCCGTCCGTCAGGGTGGGGGCGTGTACGACGACCCGCCCGGAGAGGCGCCCTGGGCGATGCAGCTGGTGGCGCGCGTGGAGCGGGTCGGGCCGCCGGCCCGGACGGCCGTCTGCGAGGCCGCGGCGACGGCGGTCGTGCGGCTGCTCGCCGACGACCGGGCGCAGCCGGGTGGGGAGTGGGAGCCGCTGGTCCGCCGGTGGACCGACGGGGCGATCCGCAAGCACTGCCGGCGGGCCAGGGGAGTGGCCTGGGAGCGGGTCGGGGCCCTCCCGGGCGTGACCGCCGCGGTGGCCGGCGCCGAGGTCCGCGCGCTGGTACCGGGGCCGACCGACGCCATCCCCCCGGAGGTGGCGAGGCTGCAGCTGACCGGCAGCGAGCTCGACGACCCCGGCGCCCGGCCGGCGGTCGATCCGGAGCCGGGCGGCCCGCTCGTCGTCTCGGTCTGCCCCGAGCCGTTCCTGCCGCTGGGCAAGGCGGCCGCGGCCTGCGGTCACGCCGCGCAACTGTCGGCGATGCGCATGCCCGGCGCGCGGTTCGCCGCGTGGGCGGCCGCCGGCTTCCCGGTGGTGGTCGAGCACCCCGACGTCGCGCGGTGGACGGCGCTGCGCCCGCGGGCGGACGTCGAGGTGGTCGACGCGGGCTTCACCGTGGTCGACCCGGGGACCAGCACGGCCCTCGCCCGCTGGGCCTAGCCGGGCACGCCCGTGCGGCACCACCCGTGTCGACCTGCTGTCGCCTCCCGCACGCGGAGACGACGACAGGTCGACACCGCGCGCGCCCAGCCAACGGAACGGCGGGGTCCCCTGACCCCCGGTTGTCCCCGTCCCCCGGCGGGCAGGAGCCGCGCATGCAGACACGCACCCTCGGGTCCCTGTCCGTCCCCGCCATGGGGCTGGGCTGCATGGGGATGAGCGAGTTCTACGGCACCGGCGACCAGGCCGAGGCCGAGCGCACCGTCCAGCGGGCCCTCGACCTCGGCGTCACCTTCCTCGACACCGCGGACATGTACGGCCCGTTCACCAACGAGCGGCTGGTCGGCAAGGCGATCGCCGGCCGCCGGGACGAGGTGGTGCTGGCGACCAAGTTCGGCAACGAGCGCGGCGAGGACGGCTCGTTCCGCGGGGTCAACGGCAGGCCGGACTACGTGCGGCGGGCCTGCGACGCCTCGCTCGAGCGGCTCGGCGTCGACGTCATCGACCTCTACTACCAGCACCGGGTGGACACCACCGTCCCGGTCGAGGACACCTGGGGCGCGCTGGCCGAGCTGGTCCAGGCGGGCAAGGTGCGCACCGTCGGGATCTCCGAGGCCGCACCGGAGACCATCCGCCGCGCGCACGCCGTCCAGCCGGTGACCGCCGTGCAGACCGAGTACTCGCTGTGGAGCCGCGACCCCGAGGAGAACGGCGTCCTGGCCACCTGCGCCGAGCTCGGCATCGGGTTCGTCGCCTACTCGCCGATCGGCCGTGGCTTCCTCTCCGGCCGGATCCGCAGCGTCGACGACCTCGCGCCCGACGACTTCCGCCGGCACAACCCGCGGTTCCAGGGCGAGGCGTTCGAGCAGAACCTGCGCCTGGTCGACCGGGTGCGGGAGATCGCCGACGAGAAGGGCGTGACGGCGTCGCAGCTCGCGCTGGCCTGGGTGATGGCGCAGAGCGACCGCGGGGGCAACCCGGGTGTGGTGCCGATCCCGGGCACCAAGCGGGTGCACTACCTGGAGGAGAACGCCGCGGCCGCCAACGCCGAGCTCTCCGACGACGACCTGCGCCGGCTCGACGAAGCCGCCCCGGTCGGCGCCGCGGTCGGCGACCGCTACCCGGACATGTCCGGCGTCCACCGGTGACGGAGGACCTCCCTGCCCCCCACCGCTCGCAGGCTCGCGGCGGGCCCCTGCAGGGAGGCCGGACTACGCGACGGCGCGAGGGATGACGGTCCCCAGCACGTCGGCGACGTGGGCGCGGGCGGCGGCGGCCAGCCGGGCGCCGACGTC
Organism: Geodermatophilus sp. SYSU D00684; assembly: GCF_054050455.1. NCBI lineage: Bacteria > Bacillati > Actinomycetota > Actinomycetes > Geodermatophilales > Geodermatophilaceae > Geodermatophilus > Geodermatophilus sp. SYSU D00684. The sequence goes on from NZ_JBJGZI010000015.1 coordinate 80,328, forward strand.
GGCCCACGCGTCGCGGACCTCGCGCGCCGGCCACGCCTCCGGCTGCAGCGCCGGGGGCAGCAGCGGGTCGCCGGTGAGCACCGCCCGCATCTCCGCGCGCAGCTGCAGGTGGCACCCGAGCGCGGCCGGGCCCTCGGGCGGCGCACCGGCGACCGCGCGCAGCCGGTCGAGCACGCGCACCCAGGCGGCGCCGAGCCGGGGGAGGTCCCAGCAGCGGGCGGCCAGGTCGGCGTCGGACAGCCGCGGGTCGGCCACGTGCGCGGTGAGCAGGTCCAGCCGGGAGGTGCGCTCGCCGGCCAGCTCGCCGCGCACCTCCTCCAGGGCGACGGCGTGCGGCGACACCCACGTGGCCGGCGCCAGGGGGCCGAAGCCGGCGCGCGCCAGCGCGCGCCGCACCCGCTCGCGGGCCGCGCGGTCGGTCTCCGGGACGCCGTAGACGACCATCCGCCACGCGCCGTCCCACGGCTCCAGCCGCCGCCGGACCCGCTCGTCGCGGGCGGCGACCGCCGCCCGCAGCGCCGCGGTCGGGGCGAGCAGCGTCTCCCGCCCGCGCCGGGACGCGGTCAGCCAGCGGGCGCGGCGCAGTGCCGACGTGGCGACCCGCGTGCTCGGCTCGGCCACCCCGCACGCCGCGAGGAGGCCGACCAGGGCCTGCAGCGGCACCGGGTCGCCGGTGACGGCGTCCAGGTGCTCGGTGCACAGGTCCACCAGCAGGTCGCGGACGGTCATGACCTCATGCCTACCCCGCGCCCGGTCCCGGCTCCCCCGGAGGGCGCGCGATCATGGGAGGCGATGAACGCCCTCCTCGTCTGGTCGGCCACGGCGGTGGCCCTGCTGGTCGCCCTCGCCGGCCTGGCGTCCACCCTCGCCCGCCGCCGCATCGGACTGCTGCACCTGGCCGGCGCCGCGGTGCTCGAGGTGCTGCTCGTCGTCCAGGCGGTGGTGGCGGCGGTGGCGCTGGCGGGCGGGCAGCGGCCTCCGGAGACGGCGACGTTCGTCGGCTACCTGGCCGGCGTCGTCCTGCTGCCGGTGGCGGGGGTGCTGTGGTCGCGCACCGAGCCCAGCCGCTGGGCGGGGACGGTGCTGGCCGTGGCGTCGCTGGTCACCGCGGTCATGGTGTGGCGGCTGGTGCAGCTGTGGGAGGCCCCGGGTGCCTGAGCGGGACGCGCGGGGCACCTCGCCGGGCGGGACCGCCGCCGGGCCGGGCCGGGTGCTGGTGGCCGTGTACGCGGTCTTCGCGCTGGCCGCCGGCGCGCGCGCCGGCGTGCAGCTGGCCACCCGCTTCGACGAGGCGCCGGTGGCCTACCTGCTGTCGGCCCTGGCCGCGGTGGTCTACCTGGTCGCCACGGTCGGGCTGGCCCGCGGCGGGCGGGCGGGACGGCGGACCGCCGTCGTCGCGTGCTCGGTGGAGCTGGCCGGCGTGCTGGTGGTGGGCGTGCTGTCGCTGGTGGACCCGGCGGCCTTCCCCGACGAGACGGTGTGGTCGGCGTTCGGCCGCGGCTACGGGTTCGTGCCGCTGGTGCTGCCGGTGCTCGGCCTGCTGTGGCTGCGCCACCAGGCCGAGGTGGCGGCGGGGGAGGAGGCGGCCGGGACCGTCCCCGAGGACGGTCCCGGCCGGTCCTGAGCGGTCAGAAGTCGCCGCCCCCGAAGTCGCCGCCGAAGTCCCCGCCGCCGAAGTCGCCCCCGCCGAAGTCCCCGCCGCCGTCGAAGCCACCGTCGTAGCCGCTGTCGGCCCCGCCGGCGAAGTCGGCACCGGGGTCGCCGCCGTAGTCCCCTTCGGAGGCCGCGTAGTCGCCGCCGCCGTCCCCGCCGCCGTCGCCGGCCCCGGCGCCGTCCTGGTAGCCCTCGGCGTAGGCCTCCTCGTCGCCGCCGCCGAACAGGCCGCCGTCACCGAGGCCCGTGTCGAACAGCGCGTCGGCGACCGCCGTCCCGACGACGAGGCCGCCGATGGTGCCGAGCATGCTGCCGCCGATCGAGCCGGCGAAGCCGCCCATCCGGGGCCCGTAGCCGCCGCCGTAGCCGTACCCGCCGCCCCCGTAGCCGGGGCCGTAGCCGGGTCCGTAGCCAGGCCCGTAGCCGGGTCCGCCGCCGTAGCCGCCGCCGAAGGTCCGCTCGAGGAACCCCGGCTGGCGGAGCTCGGCGCGGGTGGCGACCCGGGCGAGGGTCTGGGCGTCGTCGCTGCGCGGCCGCTCGGACGCCGGCACGCCGGCCGCGAGCTGGGTGAGCACCTCCTGCCGCTGCTCCGGGGTGAGCTGGGCGAAGGCCTCCGCGTGCGCCTGCTCGATCTGGTCCGGCGGTGCGGTCCTGAGCAGGTAGCGGTAGCGCTCGACGGCCTGCTGGTCGGTCAGCGGGCGGTCCCCCGAGGCCCGCGGGGCGGCGGACGGGGGCGGTGCGGCGGGCGGTGCAGCGGGCGTGGCGTAGCCGTCGTAGCCCCCGTAGGCCGGGGGTTCGGGCGCGCGGCGCCGGCCGAGGAGCCGGTCGAGCAGTCCCATGGCGTCTCCCTCCCGAGTGGTCCCCGGAGAGGTGCCCATGAGGGCGCAGGGCACACCTGTCCGGGCAGGTCACCTGCCGGTCGGGAGCGGTCCGCCGTCGACAGCCGGTAGATTCGTTGCGTGCGACCGGACGGCCACCGACCGCGGGAGGGGCAGGGCCCGCCCCCCGGCGTGCTCCCCGGCCCGACCGGTCCCACCGACTCCCCGCCCGGTGACGGCATCCCCCCGCGCACCCGCGCCGCCGTGGCCGAGGCCACGGCACCCGCCGGGGACGGCGCCGGCGACCGGCAGGCCGGCATCGTCAGCGCCGCCACCGCCGTCGTCTCCGGGCACCGCGGGGACCACTCCGCCTCCACGGCGCTGCCCGCGGTCCTGGCCGACGTCCCGGTCGCGGTCCTGCTCATCGACCAGGAGTCGGGCGCGGTCACCTACGCGAACACCGCCGCGGTGGAGATGGCCGGCAACGTCCGCCTCCCGGTCGACGTCGACACCTGGGGCGCGTCGGCCGGTCTCACCGACCTCGGCGGCGCGCCGCTCGCGCGCACCAGCGGCCCTCTGTCGCTGGTGGCCCAGGGCCAGCCGGTCACCGGCGAGGCGGTGCGGCTCTCGCCGGGCCGCAGCACCGACGCCGGCCGGGCCCGGGAGGACGACGGCGACGCGGACCGGCTGCTGTGGGTGACCGGCTTCCCGCTGTCGCAGCCGGGCAGCGGGCAGCGGCTGTCGCTGGTGGTGCTGCTGGAGGTCGAGAAGGCCGGCGGCGAGGACGCCGACGCCGAGCTGCAGGCGCTGCGCGAGCGGGCCGTGGTGGCCACCGACATCGCGTTCACCATCACCGACCCCCGCCAGCCGGGCAACCCGCTGGTCTGGGTCAACCCGTCGTTCACCCGGATCACCGGGTACTCCTACGAGGAGTCGGTGGGCCGCAACTGCCGCTTCCTGCAGGGCCCCAGCACCGACCGGGCGACCGTCGAGCGGATCCGCGCGGCCCTGCGGGCGCGGGAGGCGGTCACCGTCACGCTGCTCAACCACCGCCGCGACGGCACCGCCTTCTGGAACCAGCTCGCGATCAGCCCGGTGTTCGACGGCGACGGCGAGCTGGTCAGCTTCGTCGGCGTGCAGACCGACGTCACCGAGCGGGTGCGGGTGGAGGCCGAGCGGGAGGCCGCCTTCGCCGCCGAGCAGGCGGCCCGGCAGGAGGCCGAGCTCGCCCGGTCGGTCGCCGAGCAGGCCCAGCGGGACGCCGAGCAGGCGCAGCGCGACGCCGAGAGCGCCCAGGCCCGGCTCGCGCTGATGGCCGAGGCGACCAGCGCGCTGATCGCCACCCTCGACATCGCCGACGTGCTCGACCGGCTGGCCGCCCTGTGCGTGCCGCAGCTGGCCGACTGGACGGTCATCACGCTCGTCGACGAGTCCGGCGAGGTCCGCGAGCTGGTCTCCCGGGACCGCGAGCACCAGCGGACCGACCTGCGCCGCTTCGACGCCGGGCACGCCCTCCGGCTGCCGCCGGACTCGCCGAGCCAGCGCAGCATCACCACCTCGCGCGCGGTGCTGGTCGAGCGGCTGCCCGAGCGGCTGGACGACGCCACCGCCTCCCCGGTGGCCCGGGAGATCGCCGGGCGGCTGGGCGCGGCGTCGGCGCTGAGCGCGCCCATGGTGGCCCGCCGCCGGACCCGCGGGGCGATCACGCTGGTGCGCACCTCACCGGAGCGCCCGTTCACCCCCGACGACGTCGGGCTGGTCGAGGACCTCGCCCGCCGGGCGGCCCTGGTCATGGACAACGTGCGGCTCTACCAGCAGGAGCACGCCGTCGCCGACACCCTGCAGCGGTCCCTGCTGCCGGACCTGCCGGAGATCCCCGGGCTGGAGGCCGCCGCGCACTACGTCAGCGCCTCGACCGCCGCCGACGTCGGCGGGGACTTCTACGACCTGCTGCAGCTGCCCGACGGGTCGGTCGGGATGGTCGTCGGCGACGTCGTCGGCCACGACGTCGCCGCGGCCGCTGCGATGGGACACCTGCGCGGGCTCATCCGCGCCTGCCTCTGGGACGCCCCCGACCCGTACCCGAGCACGGTGCTCACCCGGGTGGACCGGCTGGTGCAGGGGCTGCGGGTCGCCTCGCTGGCGACGATGGCCTACCTGCGCGCCCTCCCGCCGGACGGGCCCGGCGGCGCCTGGACCGCGCAGCTGGCCAACGCCGGCCACCCGCCGCTGCTCCTGCGCTCACCCGACGGGTCCGTGACGCCGGTCGACGGCGTGACCGGCCTGCTGGTCGGCGTCGACGCCAGCGCCGAGCGGCGGACGCGGACCCTGCGGCTGCCGCCGGGCTCCACGGTGCTCGCCTACACCGACGGGCTGGTGGAGACCCCCGGCTCGGACCTCGACCAGGGGATCGCCGCGCTGGTGGAGCGGCTGTCGGCCACCCCGGCCGACGCCTCGCCCCGCGACCTGTGCGACGCCGCGGTCAGCGGCACCCTCGACGGCCGCGACGACGTCGCGCTCATCGCCGTCCGCTTCGGCTAGCGGACACCCGGAGGGGGCGTTCAGCCCCCGTTGTCCTCCACGAACCCGTAGCGGCCGCGGTGGAACAGCAGCGGGCGGCGGCCCGGATCGGCGCCGAGGTCCAGCACCCGGGCGGCGACGATGGTGTGGTCGCCGCCGTCGTACTCCGCCCACAGCGTGCAGTCGATCCACGCGACGACGCCGTCGAGCACGGGGGAGCCGTGCCGGCTCGGCCGCCACGGGACGCCGGCGAACTTGTCGACGCCCGAGCGGGCGAACGCCGCCGACAGCCCGGACTGGTCCTCGGCGAGGACGTTGACGCAGAACCGGCCGATGTCCCGCAGCCGCGGCCAGGTGCTCGACGTGCGCGAGGGCGCGAGCGCCACCAGCGGCGGGTCCAGCGACAGCGAGCTGAACGACTGGCAGGTGAAGCCGATCGGGCCGCCGTCGCTGTCCGCGGTGACCACGGTGACGCCGGAGGCGAAGTGGCCGAGCACGTCCCGCATGACCCGCGGGTCGACGACCTCCGCCGGACCGCTCACGCCGTCGTCCCGGCCGCCGCCCGGGGGACCGAGCGGCCGCCGGCGCGGTACAGGGAGCTGGGCAGCTCGTGGCCGACCGCGGACTCGGTGACCCGCGCGGCGGCCAGCAGCGCGTCCAGGTCGATCCCGGTCCGCACGTCGGACTCCTCCAGCCAGTAGACGAGCTCCTCGGTGGCGATGTTGCCGCTCGCGCCGGGCGCGAACGGGCAGCCGCCGAGCCCGCCGACGGAGGCGTCGAGCTGGGTCACCCCGGCCTGGACGGCGGCCAGCGCGTTGGCCTGGCCGGTGCCGCGGGTGTCGTGGAAGTGCACGGCGACCGGGGTGCCGGGGCAGGCGCGGCGGACGGCGTGCAGCAGTCGGACCACCCGCGCCGGCGTCGTCGTCCCGATGGTGTCGCCCAGGCACAGGGCGTCGGCGCCGGCGGTGACCGCGGCGCGGCAGACGTCGACGGTGCGGGCGATCGGGGTGCGCCCGTCGAACGGGCAGTCCCACGCGGTGGCGACGACGACCTCCAGCGAGCCGCCGACGCCGTGCGCCAGCGCTGCCACCTCGCCGACGCCGGCCAGCGCCTCGGCGGTGGAGCGGCCGGCGTTGGCCCGGCTGTGCCCGTCGGAGGCGGACACGACCAGCTCCAGGTGGGCGAGGCCGGCGTCGACCGCGCGGACCGCGCCGCGGGGGTTGGCGACCAGCGCCGACCAGTGCACGCCCGGCCACCGGGACAGCTCGGCGGCCACCCGGTCGGCGTCGGCCAGCGCCGGGACGGCCTTCGGCGACACGAACGAGGTCACCTCGATGCGGCGGACGCCGGTGGCGACCAGCGCCTCCAGCATCGCGAGCTTGCCCTCGAGCGGGACGGGGGCCTCCAGCTGCAGCCCGTCCCGCATGCCGACCTCGCGGACGTCGACCGCCGTCGGCAGCACCAGGTCGAAGTCCGACGACACCGCTGCCCTCCTGTCTGCTCGCCCGGACGGGGGAACCCGACCATCCTGCTACGTGATGGGGTTCCACGTGGAACGCAGGAGGTAATGACTGGGGTCGGTACACCGAGCCGAGGTGCGGGAGGGAGGCGCCGTGGACCTGGGTGGTGCCACGGGCACCCTGCCGCCCCCCGACCTGGGCAGCGCGTTCACGAACTCGCCGATGGGCGTGGCACTGAGCACCCCGGAGGGTGTGCTGATCGAGGCGAACGCCGCGCTCGGCGAGCTGCTCGGCCGCGACCCCGAGACGCTGCGCGGCACGACGCTGTTCGCCGTCACCCATCCCGAGGACGTGGCCGGGGCGGTCACCGTCTGCGCCGGCCTGCAGGAGAGCCGCGGCCGGGCCCGGCACGAGTGCCGGATGGTGCGGTCCGACGGGGAGGTCGTGCCGGTCCAGGTGACGTCGTCCTGGGTCGACGGCACCCCGGGCGTCAGCGCACCGCACCTGGTCCTGGTGGTCGAGGACGTCACCGAGCGCAAGGCGATGGAGGCGCGGCTGCTGCACCTGTCGGCGCACGACCCGCTCACCGGGCTGCCCAACCGACTGCTGTTCCGCGACCGGCTGCGGCACGCGCTCGAGCGCGGCCACCGCGAGCACACGCCGACCTGCGTGCTCGTGCTCGACCTCGACGGGTTCAAGGCGGTCAACGACCAGTTCGGTCACCCCGTCGGTGACGCCGTCCTCGTGGCCGTGGCCGGGCACCTCGCCTCGGTGCTGCGGGCCAGCGACACCGCGGCCCGCCTGGGCGGCGACGAGTTCGCCGTCGTCTGCGAGAACACCGAGCGGGCCGACGCCGAGGTGCTGGCCGCGCGGCTGCGGGAGGACTTCCCCGGCTCGCTGACCATCGGCTCGACCACCGTGCGGGTGGGCCTGAGCATCGGCATCGGCTCCGTCGACGGCGGCGTGGACCCGGAGGAGGCGCAGGAGGCGGTGGTCCGGGAGGCCGACGCGGCGATGTACGCCGACAAGGCCCGCCGCCGCTGAGCTCCCTCGGGCGCCGCTCCTCCTGGGCGCGGCTCCCTCAGGCGCGCGAGCCGGCCCAGCCCACCGTGCCGGGCAGCCGGGCGAACACCGCGGTCAGCACCGGCAGCGGCAGCGCGAGCACGAGGAAGACGGTGAAGCCGGCGATGTCGTCGGCGTGCTGCGACGCGGCCCCCACGACGAGGGCGAGGAACAGGACGGCGACCGAGGCGAGCGCGGAGGCGAACAGGACCGTGGGGGAGTGCCGGCCCAGCAGCCGCGCCGCCCCGGTGACCAGCCCGGCCGCGCAGGGGAGCCCGAGCAGCAGCGTGACGGTGATCGGGTCGTCCTCGGCGCCGGTGAGCACCGCGACGAGGAGGGCCAGCGACACCAGCGCGGTCAGGCCGCCGGTGACGAAGCCGAGCACGGCCGCGGTGGTCGCCGTCCCCGGCCGCCCGGGGCCGTGCGGCCACGCCGGAGGCGCGAGCGGCACCGCCGCCCAGCCGGGGCCGTACGGGGCCGGCGGCAGGGAGGGCGGGACCTGCCCGTAGGGCGGCACGGCGCCGTACGGGGGCGGTGCGCCGTAGGGGGAGGGGGCGCCGTAGAGCGGCTGGGCGCCGAACGTGGGCTGGTTGCCGTACGCGGGCGGCGGGGGCGGGGGGACGGACCCGGGCGGGACGACGTCCCACTCCTGCTCGTACGGCTGACCGGTCATGCGCCCAGTCTGCGGCCGCCGCACCCGCGCCCTCCGTTCCCGGCCCCGTGTCCACACCCGAGAGCGGCAGAAATGGCCATTTCTGCCGCACCTGTGGACGACGGCAGCGAGGGGTGGGCCGGTCGGTCCACCCTCTCCCGGTGCCCAGCGCCGCCCGCTTCGTCACCGGCGTCTTCGTCGGCAGCCACGCCGTGTCCAGCGGCGACCTGACGCCGCGGCAGCTGCGGTCGTTCCGCCGCGTCGTCCAGGGCGTCTACGCCGATCCCGCGCTGCCGTTCGACCACCGGCTGCGCTGTGAGGCGGTGGCCCTCCTGCTGCCTCCTGGCGCGGTCATCGGCGGCAGCTCGGCAGCGGGCTGGCACGGCGCTCCGTGGCCCGGGCCGAACGACCCCGTCACCGTCCTGCGGCCCGCCGACGTCGAGTGGAAGGGCCCTCGTGGGGTGCGGGTGCACCGGACGGCGGTCGGCCCCGACGAGGTCGAGGTGCGTGACGGCATCCCGCTCAGCACCGCGCTGCGCACGTCCTGGGACGTCGCCGCGCTCGAGCCCCTGGGGACCGCGGTCGCCGCCCTGGACGCTCTGGTCAGGGCGGGCTCCGTCTCCCGCGCGGACCTGTCGGCCGGCGTGCGCGCGGGCTCGGGACGGTGGGGCGTGACCAGGGTGCGCCGGGCGGTGTCCCTGGTCGACCCGCGGGCCGAGTCGGGTCCGGAGTCCCGGGTGCGGGTGGCGCTCGTGACGGCCGGCCTCGCGCCCGAACCGCAGTTCGAGGTCCGGCACGCCGGCCGCTTCGTCGCCCGGGTCGACCTCGCCTTCCCCGAGGCGCGGCTCGCGATCGAGTACGAGGGCGAGCACCACTTCGACGGCGTCCAGATCGTCCGCGACGACGAGCGCCATGCGCGGCTGACCGCGGCCGGCTGGCGGGTCATCCGCCTCAGCGCGGCCGACCTCCGCGTCCTGGACGCCGTCCTCCGGCGTGTCCGGGCGGCGCTGGCCGCCTGACCCGGGCGGCAGAAGTGGCCATTTCTGCCACCCGCTCCGGTCAGACGCCGAGGGCGGCGCCGACGACGGCGCGCGCCTCCTCCTGCACCTGCGCGAGGTGGTCGGGGCCGCGGAAGGACTCCGCGTAGACCTTGTAGACGTCCTCGGTCCCCGACGGGCGGGCGGCGAACCAGGCGTTCTCCGTGACCACCTTCAGCCCGCCGATCGCGGCGTCGTTGCCGGGCGCGCGGGTGAGCTTGGCGGTGATCGGCTCGCCGGCCAGCTCCGTGGCGGTGACGTCCTCCGGCGACAGCTTGCCCAGCGCCGCCTTCTGCTCGCGGTTCGCCGGGGCGTCCACCCGCGCGTAGGCCGACGCGCCGTACCGCCCGGTCAGCTCCGCGTGCAGCTGCGACGGCGAGCTGCCGGTCACCGCCTGGATCTCGCCGGCCAGCAGCGCGAGCAGGATGCCGTCCTTGTCCGTCGTCCACACCCCGCCGTCGCGGCGCAGGAACGACGCCCCCGCGGACTCCTCGCCGCCGAAGCCGACCGACCCGTCGAGCAGTCCCGGCACGAACCACTTGAACCCGACCGGCACCTCGACCAGCCGCCGCCCCAGCCCGGCGACGACGCGGTCGATCAGCGACGACGACACCAGCGTCTTGCCGACGGCGACGTCCTCGCCCCACTCCGGGCGGTGCGCGAACAGGTAGGAGATCGCCACGGCGAGGAAGTGGTTGGGGTTCATCAGCCCCGCGTCGGGGGTGACGATCCCGTGCCGGTCGGCGTCGGCGTCGTTGCCGGTGGCGATCGCGTAGTCGGCGCGCTTGCCGATGAGCGAGGCCATCGCCGACGGCGACGAGCAGTCCATCCGGATCTTGCCGTCCCAGTCGAGCGTCATGAACCGCCACGTGGGGTCGACCAGCGGGTTGACGACGGTGAGGTCGAGCCGGTGCCGCTCGGCGATCGCCGCCCAGTAGTCCACCGACGCCCCGCCGAGCGGGTCGGCGCCGATCCGCACCCCGGCCGAGCGGACCGCGTCGAGGTCGAGCACCGCCGGCAGGTCGTCGACGTAGGTGGCGACGTAGTCGTAGCGCTGCGCCGCCGCGTGCGCCCGGGCGAACGGCACCCGCCGCACACCGTCGAGCCCCGCGGCGAGCAGCTCGTTGGCGCGGTCGGCGATGACCTTCGTGGCGTCGGTGTCGGCCGGGCCGCCCGACGGCGGGTTGTACTTGAAGCCGCCGTCGCGGGGCGGGTTGTGCGACGGCGTGACGACGATGCCGTCGGCGAGACCGCCGGTCTTCCCCCGGTTGGCGGCGAGGATCGCGTGGCTCACCGCCGGCGTGGGCGTGTACCGGCCGGCGGCGTCGACGAGCACGGTCACGTCGTTGGCGACGAGCACCTCGAGCGCGCTGGCCCACGCCGGCTCGGACAGCGCGTGGGTGTCGCGGCCGAGGAACAGCGGCCCGTCGTACCCCTGCGCCGCCCGGTACTCGCAGATCGCCTGGGTGGTGGCCAGGATGTGCGCCTCGTTGAACGCGGTGTCGAACGCCGACCCGCGGTGCCCCGAGGTCCCGAACGACACCCGCTGCTCCGGCTCGGCCGGGTCGGGCACCAGCGTGTAGTAGGCGGTCACAAGCGAGGCGACGTCGACCAGGTCGGACGGGGCGGCCGGCTGGCCGGCGCGGGGATCGGTCACGCGCCGATCCTGGCCCGACCGGGGCCCGGCTGGCGACCCGGCGTCACCCCACCCGGGCGGTCGCCCGGCGCACCCGGAGGCCGTCGAGCAGCAGGCCGGCGGCCAGCGCGGCCCCGGCGCCCTCCCCGGCGCGCAGCCGCAGGTCCAGCAGCGGCTCCAGGCCGAGGGCGTGCAGCACCAGCTCGTGCCCGCGCTCGCGGCTGCGCTGCCCGGCGACCAGGCAGGCCTGCGCGCCGGGCTCGAGCAGCACGGCGGCCAGCGCGGCCACCGAGACGGCGAACCCGTCCAGGACGACGGGGGTGCGCGCGGCCGCGGCGCCGAGGACCGCCCCGGCCAGCACGGTGAGCTCCGGCCCGCCGAGCTCGGCCAGCGCCCGCGCGGGGTCCGGACCGCTCCCCGCCCGGGCCAGCGCGGCGGCCACCACGGCGCGCTTGCGCCCGAGCACCTCGCTGTCGGCGCCGGACCCCAGCCCGGTGACCTCGGCGGGGTCGGCGCCGAGCAGCCCGGCGGCCAGCGCGGCGGCGACGGTCGTGTTGCCCACGCCCACCTCGCCGAGCGCGAGCAGGCCGTCGCGGGCGCCCAGCTCCCGCCCGGCGGCCAGCAGCCGCTCGACGTCGGCGGCGGTCAGGGCGGGGGCCGCGGCCAGGTCGCCGCGCGGGCCGGCGGGGCGGGCGTCCACCGCGCCGGGCAGCGGGTCGCCGTCCACCCCGGCGTCGACGACGACCGTCGTCAGCCCGGCCGCGGCCGCGGCGGTGGCGCCGACCGAGGTGCCGGCCAGCGCGGCGCGGACGACGTCGCGGGTGACGTGCCCGCCGTAGGCCGAGACGCCGAGCGCGGCGACCGGGTGGTCGGCGGCGGCGAGCACGAGCGCGCCGCCGGTGACGTCGCCGCGGCCGAGGGCCACCACGCGGTCCACCGCGCGGTCGAGCACGCCGAGCGAGCCCGGGGGAGTGAGCAGGCGGTCGGCCTCGTCGCGGGCGCCGACGACGTCCTCGCGGCCGGGCGCGCGCAGGTGCGACGGGGGAGCGGGTGGGCCGCCGTCGTCGGCGGGCCAGCGGTCCTCCAGGACGACGGCGTCCAGCGGCAGCCGCCGCGACCAGCCGGCGCGCTCCAGCCCGGGCGCGGGCGGGCGCTCGTCGGGCCAGCCCAGGCACAGCCAGCCGAGGGTGGCCACGCCGTCGGGCAGGCCGACCAGCCCGGCCAGCTCCTCGGGACGGAACAGCGTCACCCAGCCCATGCCCAGGCCCTCGGCGCGGGCGGCCAGCCACAGGTTCTGGATGGCGGCCGCGCAGCTCCACAGGTCGGCGTCGGGGAAGGTCGCGCGGCCCAGGACGCCGGCCGCGGGGGTGCGCCGGTCGCAGCAGACGACGATCCCCAGCGGCGCCTCGCGCACGCCCTCGAGCTGCAGGTCGAGCAGCCGGCGGGCGGCGTCGGGCTCCATCTGCGCGGCCTGGCGCAGCCGCTCGCGGTCGGTGAGGACGGCGGCGCGGTCCCGGACGGCCGGGTCGCGGACGACGACGAACCGCCACGGCTGGCTGTGCCCCACCGACGGGGCGGAGTGCCCGGCGGCCAGCACCCGGCGCAGGACGTCGTCGGGCACCGGGTCGGGGCGGTACCGGCGGACGTCGCGGCGGGCGGCGACGACGGCGTAGAACCCGCCGGCGTCGTCGGGCATGGCCCAGCCGGCGGGGTCGCCGGCCCGCTCGGCGGCGGACGTGGCGTCGCCGATGAGCGGGACCGGCCGGGGATACGTCACGGGTGCTGCCTCCGCAGCCGGGCGGGGGCCCGGCGGGCCCAGGCCTCGTCCAGCAGACCGGCGACGACGGCCGGGTCGGCCGCGGCGAGGTCGACCCGCACGCCGGAGAGCCGCTCGCCCCACCACAGCAGCGACACCGCGCCGCCCTCGGCCGCGCGCGCCTCCGACTCCCCGACCATGACGTTGAGGATGCCCGGTGCCCACAGCGTCGCGAGCACGGCGGTCCCCAGCCGGAAGGACGGGCGGCCGTGGTGGTCGGCCTCGGTGACCTCCGGCAGCGCCAGCGCCAGCGCGCGGACGTCGTCCTCGGTCATCGACACGGCACGGCCGGCGGGCTGCTCACACGCTCAGCGTGGCAGCGATCCCCGGCAGTGCCGGGGGTCGCGGTGCACGACCTCGGCGCGACGGGGACTCAGGCGTTCGCCGCGACGCCCACGAGGAGTCCGACCGCGATGAAGCCGATCCCCACCCAGCCCAGCACGATGCCGGCGATCGCCATGCCGTCCCCGCCCTCGCCGCGCTCGCGGATCTGGCCGCGCGCGACGTAGCCGAAGACGAGGGCCAGGACGCTGCCGATCCAGTAGAGCCAGAGGATGCCCAGCACCATCGACGCGATGGCCAGACCGTTGGTGCGGCGTGGGACGGGGTAGCCGAAGGGCGGGTACCCGTGGCCGTACGGTCCGGGCGGCGGACCGTACGGGCCGTGCGGCGGGCCACCCGCGGGCGAGCCGGGGGACGGCCCGTACTGCGGCCACCCCTGCTGCCCGGTGCCGTACCCGGGCGCCTCCCACTGCGTCATGTCCGTCCTCCCCGTCCCGATCCCCGCGGGAGCGGACGGGCGTCCGTCGTCCCGGCGCGGGTGCGGAGGGCAGGCTACGGAGCCGCGGGCCACGGGCCCAGCTCCGCCACCCCTGACGGGTCAGACGGCGGGCAGCCCGTGCACACGTCCGCGGAGGTGCTCGCTCCGCGGCGGCGACGGGCCCCGCGCGACGTCCCCCGCGGGAACGTCCTCAGCCCTCGACGGCGTCCAGGAAGCGGCGCAGCGTCTCGAGGAAGACCTCGGGCTGCTCCGAGTGCACCCAGTGGCCGGCGTTCTTCACCTTGACCAGCCGGGTCGAGGGGAACAGCTCGTCCATCCGCGCGCGGTCCTCGGGCAGCACGTAGTGGCTGTTCGCGCCGGCGACCCAGAGCACCGGGCCGTCGAAGGTGGCGCCGGGCGGCGGGTCGGGGAAGCCGCGCAGCTCGCCGAGGTCGCGCTCGAGGGTCTCCAGGTTCAGCCGCCACCGCCAGCGGCCCGAGCCCACGCCCTCGCGGACCAGGCTCTGCAGCAGGAACGACCGCACCATCGTGCTGGGCACCGCCTCGCGCAGCGCCCGGTCGGCGTCCTCGCGGGTGCGCAGCGCGCCGAGGTCCACCGCCCGCATCGCGGCGATGTAGGCGCCGAACGGCGAGGCCTCCTCGTCGGGGTCGTCGGTGCGGCCGCCGGTGAGCGGGTACTCGACCGGGGCGATGTCGACGACGACGAGCGCGCGCAGCAGCTCCGGCCGGCGCAGCGCCAGCTGCATCGCCACCTTGCCGCCCATCGAGTGCCCGACCAGCGTCGCCGGCTCGCCGGAGGACTCCAGCTCCGCGGCCACCAGCCCGGCCATGTCCACGTAGTCGACCCGGTCGGTCCACGGCGAGTGCCCGTGGTTGGGCAGGTCGAGCAGCGTCACCCGGTGGCGGTCGGCCAGCCCCTTCGCCGCCGTCGTCCAGTTCTTGCCCTGGCCGAACAGCCCGTGGACGAACACCACCCGCGGCCCGGCCTCGCCGACGGTGCGCGCCGCCAGCCGCTCGTCGGAGGGCGCATCGGCGGTCACCCGGCGATTCCACCAGATCCGCGGGCGACGGCGACCTACCGTGCCGGGGACGACGGGGGAGGTCCCAGCATGCCCGGACGGCGTCGCGCCGCCACGACCACCAAGCGCCGGACCACGAAGCGGCGGACGGCGGCCCGCCGGCCGCCGGTGCCCGACCTGCCCACCGCCGGCCCCGGCGAGCGGGTGTGGGTGCTCGCCGTCCCGTTCCGCGCCCCGGCCCCGGGCGCCGTCTGGCACGCCGGGCTGCAGGCGCACGTGTGGGTCGGCGCGCGGCTGCCGCCGGCGCTGGCGCCCTACGACCCGCCGCCGTACACGTTCGAGCGGTTCCTCGAGGACGAGCTCAACGAGACGCCGCGGCCGCTGCCCGAGGCCCGGCAGCTGGTGCCGCGCGAGGAGCAGTGCACCGGCGCGGAGGCCGTCGTCGCCTCGGCCGCGGCCGGGCACCGGGTGTTCCTGCTCGGCGACGACCCCGGCGTCGGCAAGACCGGCACCGCGGTGATGGCCGCCCGCGAGATCTGCGAGCTGCGCGGCGGCGAGCGGGTGCTCGTCGTCGCCGACCGCCCGGCCGCCATCACGATCCCGCACTGGACCCGCTCGATCGCCGGCTTCGGCGACGGCGGGCTGCGCTGGTGCGTCACCACCTGGGACCGGCTGGCGAAGGTCGCGAAGCTGCCGTTCGACGTCGTCGTCGCCGACGAGGCGCACATGGTCCGGCACACGACGACGCAGCGCTGGAAGCACTGGAAGGCGGTCTCCGGGGGCGCCCGCACGAAGGACGTCCCCTTCGTCATCGCGGCCACCGCCACCCCCGCGCACACGCCGATGGAGCTGCCCTACCTGGCGCCGCAGTTCGCCCAGGTGCACGACGAGCCGCTGCGCGCCTGGGCCGACCTCCCCGCGAAGCTCGCCGGGCACGGGTTCCACGTGGAACGCGGCCGCTACGGCTGGGCGTGGACCGAGGACCCCGACGCCCGCCGCGCCGACCTCGCCCGCCTGCAGGGCTGGCTGGCCGGCGGGGACGGTCCGGACGACCCGCCGGCGACCCTGCACCGTCCGGCGCCGTGGGGCCCGGTGTCGGTGACCGGGACGCCGGTGGCCCTGACCCCCGCCGAGCGGGCCGCCTACGAGTCGGAGTGGCAGGAGTTCCGCGCGGAGATGCAGCTGGCCCGGAAGTCCCGGCAGAGCGCCCGCGGCCGCGCCGCGCTGCTGCGGTTCCGGCAGAAGGCCGGCCTGATCCGCGCGCAGGCGACCGTCGACTGGGTGCGCGCCCAGGTGGAGGCCGAGCGGCAGGTCGCGGTGTCGGTGGAGTTCGTGGAGACCGCGGCCGACCCGATCCGCGAGGCGCTGCTGGACTCCGGCATCGCCGTCGCCTCGATCTACGGGCGCGACCGGTTCGACGTCGAGGCCGAGCGGCTGCGCTTCCAGGCCGGCGAGGCGCCGGTGTGCGTGTTCACCGTGACCGCCTCGATCAGCCTGCACGCCGGTGAGCTGCTGCCCGGCGGCACGACCGCCTCGCCGGCGCCGCGGGTGGGGCTGTTCCACCAGCCGCGCTTCTCCGGCATCCAGGCCCGCCAGGTCACCGGCCGCACCCACCGCGACGGGCAGGTCTCGCCGTGGCGGGTGGCCTACGCCGAGGGGACGGTCGAGGAGCAGGTGGCCCGGGTGATGGTCGGGCGGCTGGCGGTCAGCGGGTCGACGGCGGGTGCGGACACCTCGGCCCTGCAGGAGATCGCCGAGCTGCTCGACGCCGACTGGCTGCCGCCGGCCGCGCTCACGGACGCCTGACCGACGCCGCGCGGCGCTACCGTCCGGCTCCGTGATCCCGGTCGCCGCCGTCGGAACCGCCCTGCTCGCCGCCCTCGCCGTCCTCCAGCTCGCGCTGGCCGGCGGCGCGCCGCTGGGCCGGTTCGCGTGGGGCGGGCAGCACGTCGTCCTGCCGCCCCGCCTGCGGGTGGGCAGCGTGCTGTCGATCGGGGTCTACGCCGTGGTGGCGCTGCTGGTGCTGCAGGCGGCCGGGGCCGTCGACCTGCTGCCCGGCGGGCTCGTCGAGGTCGGCATGTGGGTCCTGACCGGGTACTTCGCGCTGGGCGTGGTCCTCAACGCGATCTCCCGCAGCCGGCCCGAGCGGCTGGTCATGACGCCGGTCGCCCTCGCGCTGGCCGTCGTCTGCCTGGTGCTGGCGCTGGCCTGAGCCGGCGCTACGCCCCCGGTTCGGCGTGCAGCCGGCGGACCGCCGACGCGTGCAGGAAGCCGGCGATCCCGAGGACGGCCAGGCCGCCCACCGCGTGCAGGCCGCCCCAGACGGTCCCCTCGTCGGCCAGGGCCCGCAGCAGGCTCTGCCCGACGAAGGTCAGCAGGGCGAGCACCAGGGCGAGGACGACGTCCCGGGTGCCGGCGCGCGCCACCAGTGCCAGGACGAGGACCACGGCCGACAGCGCGGGGACGACGGTGAAGCCGTTGGTCTCGTGGGCGTCGAAGCCCCCGCCGAAGGCGCCGATCCCGGCGAGGAAGAACTGCACGACGACGGCGAGCAGCAGCAGGGCCAGCGCCAGCCGGTAGGCGACCAGCGCCCCGTGCCGCGGTCCACCGGCTCGTGCCCGCGTCGTCGCCGGGGTCCCGTGAGCGGTCATCGGCGGCCTCCTGCCGGGTGCCTGCCGGCCAGCATCCGGCGGCAACGGACCGGCGTCCAGGGCCTGTCGTCCCGGCGTAGGACCATGGGGGGCGTGCGGCGGGAGGCGAGCGTCCTGCACCTGGACCTGGACGCGTTCTTCGCCGCCGTCGAGCAGCGCGACAAGCCCTCGCTGCGGGGCCGGCCGGTGGTCGTCGGCGGCACCGGCGGGCGCGGCGTCGTCGCGACGGCGTCCTACGAGGCGCGCGCGTACGGGGCCCGCTCGGCCATGTCGACGGCGGAGGCGCGGCGCCGCTGCCCGCCCGGGACGGCGTTCCTCGGCGGCCGGTTCGGCGCCTACCGGCGGACCTCCGACGTCGTCATGGAGCTGCTGCGGGAGCTGTCGCCGCTGGTCGAGCCGGTGTCGATCGACGAGGCCTACGTCGACCTCGCCGCCGGTCCCGGGCACGACCTGTCCGTCGAGGGCGTCACCGCGCTGGCCCGCGGGCTCAAGGCGCGCATCGCCGGGGCCACCGGCGGGGTGACCGGCTCGGTGGGCATCGGCAGCTCCAAGCTCATGGCCAAGATCGGTTCCGACCTGGACAAGCCCGACGGCCTCGTCGTCGTCGCGCCCGGCACGGAGCTGGACGTGCTGCACCCGCTGCCGGTGACCCGGCTCGGCGGCGTGGGCCCGGCGACGGCGGAGCGGCTGCGGCAGGTCGGCGTCGCGACGGTGGCGCAGCTGGCCGCCAAGTCGCTGCCCGACCTCGTCGCGCTGGCCGGGAAGGCGCACGGCAGCGGGCTGTACCAGCTGGCGCGGGCCGAGGACGACCGGCCGGTGGTGGCCGAGCGCGAGGCCAAGTCGGTGTCGCACGAGGAGACCTTCGAGCGGGACCTCACCGACCTCGCCGAGCTCAACCGGCTCATCGACTCGATGGCCACCCGGGTGGGCGCGCGGCTGCGGTCCTCGGCGCTGTCGGGGCGGACGGTGACGCTCAAGCTGCGCCGCTACGACTTCACCACGCTCACCCGCTCGCAGACGCTGCCGCAGCCCACCGATGACGCCCGCCAGGTGGCCGCGATCGCCCGGCGGCTGCTCGTCGAGGCCGGCACCGGCGGGGGCCTGCGGCTGCTCGGCGTCGGCGTCTCGGGGCTGTCGCAGTACGCGCAGGGCGACCTGTTCGCCGACGACGACGCCGAGGCGCCCGACGAGTCGGAGGCCACCGCCGTCCTCGCGCAGGCCGCCCGGACCGCGGGCCCGGCCGACCGGCGGTGGTGGCCGGGGCAGGACGTCGTGCACGACGAGCTGGGCCCGGGCTGGGTGTGGGGCCGCGGGCTGGGCCGGGTGACGGTGCGCTTCGAGGGGCCGCTGACCCCGCCCGGGCCGGTGCGGACCCTCGCCGCGGACGACCCGGCGCTGCACCCGGGCGACCCGCCGGACTGGCGGCCCCCGACGATGGAGCCGTGAGCGAGAACCTCTGGGTGCGGATGACCGAGGCCGACCCCGGTCACTCGGCGGCCTACGTCAAGCGGTTCAGGGACCTGGCCGCCGGCGGGATGGACATCGTCGGCGAGGCCCGGCTGGTCGACGCGATGCTGCCGCGGCGGTCGCGGGTGCTCGACGCCGGCTGCGGCCCGGGCCGGGTCGGCGGCCACCTCGCCTCGGTGGGGCACGACGTGGTCGGGGTCGACGTCGACCCGGTGCTGATCGACGCGGCGCAGGAGGACCACCCGGGCGCCCGCTGGCTGGTGGGCGACCTGGCCGCCCTGGACCTGCCCGACCGGTTCGACGCGATCGTGTGCGCCGGCAACGTGGTGACCTTCCTGGCGCCGTCCACGCGGGTCGAGGTGCTGCGGCGCTTCCGCGCCCACCTGGCCGACGGCGGCCGGGCGGTGGTCGGCTTCGGCGCCGGGCGGGACTACGCCTTCGACGCGTTCCTCGGCGACGCCCGCGCCGCCGGGCTGGCGCCGGACCTGCTCCTGTCGAGCTGGCACCTGCACCCGTTCACCGCGGAGTCGGACTTCCTGGTCGCCGTCCTCCGGGTCGGCTGACCTCGGCCAGCCGGCCGACCACGCCCAGGCCGGCGTCGAGGTGGACGACGAGCGTCGCGCCGTCGGCGCGGGGTGCGCACCGTGCCAGTTCCCCGCGATCATGGCGCCGTGACCATCGCCGGGCGGCGTGTCGCGGTCAGGACGCCATGATCGCGGGGAGGCTCCTCAGCGGCAGCCGAGGGCGAGGGTCAGCTCGAGGACGGTCTGCGGGTCGTCGAGGTGCGTGCCGAACAGCTCCCGCAGCTGCCCCATGCGGTAGCGCACCGTCTGCGGGTGGACGAACAGCTCCGCGGCCACCTGCTCGCGCCGGCCGTGGTGCAGCAGCCACGAGCGCAGCGTCTCCAGCAGCTTCTCCCGCGGGCCGGGAGCCAGCCCGTCGAGCGGGGCGAGCACCTGCGCGCGCAGGTCGGCCAGCGCCTCGCCGTCGGCGCGCAGGACCAGGTCGGCCAGCCGCTGCTCGGTGTCCACGGGCGCGTCGCCGTCGGGGGACAGGCCCACCTGCAGCGCCCGCAGCGCCCGCGAGTACGACGAGCGCGCCTCCTGCCACGGCCGCGCCGGCCCGACGACGGCGTCGCGGCCGGAGAGCACCTTGAGCAGCGCGGCGCGGGCGAACCCCTCGGCGTCGGGCACCAGCAGCACCGCCCGCTCGGTCGAGGGCTCGGCGCCGGGCAGGTCCTCGCCGGCCTGCAGCGTGCGCGCGTCGAGCACCGCCGTCGCGTCGCGGGCGCCGGCCTCGGACAGCAGGACGGCGGTGAGCGTGCGCGGCGGCGTCCAGTCCGCCCGCTCGGCCGCGGTGATCAGCTCGTACGGGGGCGCGCCGGTGACCAGCAGCTCGGCCAGCCGCTCCAGGTGCCGCCGCCGCACCCGGCCGCTGGCCGCGAGCTGGTCGGCGTGCCCGGAGGCACTCGCCGCCGAGAGCTGGTCGATGTAGGCGAACACCAGCTCGGCGAAGCGCGCCAGCGCCGCGGCGGGCATGCCGGCCGCCACCGCCGTCTCGCTGAGGTGCCGCCAGGCCACCCGGGCGCCGACCCGGTAGGCCGACAGCAGCGCGTCCATCGACCGGCCGGTGCGTGCCTCCCCGCGCCCGAGCGCGTAGGCGCTCTCGATCGCGGGGTCCACCGGCCGGCTGGCGTCCGCGCCGCCGGTCGCGAGCTCCAGGAAGCCGCCGAGGGCGAGCTGGACGGCGTTCTCGATCTTGCGGCCCATCTGCCCGCGGAAGGCCTCGGCGTAGCTGGGCACCTCGACGACGATCGCCGCGACCGTCCGCTCGGCGACCGACGGCAGCTCCGTGCGCATCGCCGCCGCGACGTGCAGCGCGAAGGTCTCCTGCTGGGGGACCACGTGACCTCCCCGTGACACGGTTTGTCCTCCGCGAACAGTATCCGGCGGAACGTTCACGTCCAGGGCACAGGTAGTTGCACGTTCCGCAGGGAACAGTGAGGGCATGACCGCGACCGCTCCGCGCCCTTCCCCGGCCCGGCCGGCCCTCAAGGCGCTGCGCGACCGCGTCCTGCGCGTCGCCGAACTCGTCACCACCCCGCTGCTGCCCGCCGACTACCTCGACCTGATCGACCCGCTGCGCGCCGGCGCCGACCTGCGCGGACGGATCGAGGCGGTCGTGCCCGAGACCCGCGACGCCGCCACCGTGGTCATCCGGCCCGGCGCCGACTGGCAGCCGCACCGGCCCGGCCAGTACGTGCGCATCGGCATCGACGTCGACGGCGTCCGGATGTGGCGGGCCTACTCGATCACCTCCGACCTCGGCCGCACCGACGGCTGCTTCACCGTGACCGTCAAGGCGATCCCCGGTGGCAAGGTGAGCAACCACCTGGTCCGGCGGACGCGGCCCGGCACGATCGTGCAGCTCGACCAGGCCACCGGGGACTTCTGCCTGCCCGCGCAGCTGCCGGCCAAGGCGCTGTTCGTCACCGCCGGCTCCGGCATCACCCCGGTGATGGGCATCCTGCGCAACCACCCCGAGCTCACCGACGTCGTCCTGGTGCACTCCGCGCCCACGCCCGACGACGTCGTCTTCGGGACGGAGCTGCGGCAGCTGGCCGCCGACGGGCGGATCCGGCTGGTCGAGCAGCACACCGACACCGCCGGGATGCTCGACGCCGCGGCCGTCGCCGCCCTCGTCCCCGACCTCGCCGAGCGCGACACCTGGGCGTGCGGCCCGGTCGGCATGCTCGAGGCGCTGGAGGAGCACTGGGCCGCGGCCGGGCTCACCGAGCGGCTCTACACCGAGCGGTTCCGCCCGAAGGTGCTGGTCACCGGCGAGGGCGGCACGGTCACCTTCACGAAGAAGGGCACCTCGCTCGAGGCCGGCGGCGCCACCCCGATCCTCGACGCCGCCGAGGAGGCCGGCGTCCTGATGCCCAGCGGCTGCCGCATGGGCATCTGCTACGGCTGTGTGCTCCCGCTGCGCGAGGGCGCCGTCCGCGACCTGCGCACCGGCGAGGTGACCACCGCCGCCCCCGGCGACGGCGTCCTCGTCCAGACCTGCATCAGCGCCGCCGCCGGCGCCTGCGACATCGACCACTGACCTCCCGACCCCCGAGGAGACGCATCGCATGACCGTTCTGCAGAAGAAGACCGACAACCCCATCGAGCACCTCACCCCCGAGGACATCGAGCTCATCGGCAAGGAGCTCGACGAGATCCGCCAGGGCGTGATGGACAGCCGCGGCGACTCCGACGCGCGCTACATCCGCAAGGTCATCGACGTGCACCGCAAGATCGAGCTCGGCAGCCGCGCCGTGCTGCTGGCCTCCGGCTTCCCGCCCGCGTGGATCGCCGGGACGATCGGCCTGTCGATCGCCAAGATCCTCGAGAACATGGAGATCGGCCACAACATCCTCCACGGGCAGTGGGACTGGATGCGCGACCCGAAGATCCACTCCACGACGTGGGAGTGGGACATGGCCAGCCCGGCCGAGCAGTGGAAGCACTCGCACAACGAGCTGCACCACACGTACACGAACGTCATCGGCAAGGACAACGACCTCGGCTACGGCATCATGCGCGTCGACGAGGACCAGCCCTGGACGCCGATGTACCTCGGCCAGCCGCTGTGGAGCTTCATCAACGCCTGCTTCTTCGAGTACGGGATCGCCGCGTACGACCTCGAGCTCGGCGCCGTCATCGCCAAGAAGCAGACCGGCGACCCGGAGTTCCGCCGGCGGGCCAAGCAGGTGCTGGTCAAGATCGGCCGGCAGGTGCGCAAGGACTACGTCATCCACCCGCTGCTGTCGGGTCCGAACTTCCTGGCCACCCTGGCCGCGAACTTCACCGCCAACATCGTGCGGAATCTGTGGTCGAACTCGGTCATCCTCTGCGGGCACTTCCCCGAGGGCGTCGAGACCTTCGAGAAGAAGTCCATCGACGGCGAGACCCGCGGCGAGTGGTACCTGCGGCAGATGCTCGGCTCGGCCAACATCTCCGGCTCCAAGGCGATGCACATCCTGACCGGGAACCTCTCCCACCAGATCGAGCACCACCTGTTCCCGGACCTGCCGAGCAACCGGTACGCCGAGATCGCCCCGAAGATCCGCGACCTGTTCCAGCGCTACGGGCTGAACTACCACACCGCGCCGCTGCCGAAGCAGGTCGGCTCGGCCTGGCACAAGATCATCCGGCTGTCGCTGCCGAACGGCTGGCTGGCGAACACCAACGCCCGGAACCTGCCCTCGCAGCTGGCCAAGCTCTGGAAGATGACCACCGGGGAGCCGAAGGTCCGCCGCCGGCTCGTCCGCGAGCAGGCCGCCATGGCCGCCGCTGCCGCCTGAGCGGGGAGTCCGCCTGACGAGGGCGGGGTGTGCGGCCACGGCCGCGCGCCCCGCCCTCCGTCGTCGGTGGCCGTGTCGCACCCGGGACGGCCCCGGCCGCTGACTACCGCCGGCCCGTGCTGGTCGGCGTCGTCCTGGTCGCCGACACCCGTGTCCCCGCCGTCGAGGCGTCCCTGGAGGCCCTGGTCGCCGCGGTGGGGCACGCGGAGTCCGCCGGCCACACCGTCGAGACCGTGGTCGTCGACAGCTCCGGCCGCCACGAGGTGGCGGCCTTCCTCCGGCTCGTGGAGGGCGCCGAGGTGGTGCGCGCGCCCGGCGCCCGCCGGGCCGCGGCGCTCCTGCTCGGCCTCGACCGGGCCCGGGGCGAGGTGGTCTTCTCCGCCGGCACCGAGGGCTGCCCGGTCCCGACGGCGGTGACCGTCCTGGCGGAGGCGGCGGCCCGCGACGGCGGGGTCGCCGTCGCCGCCCCCGGGGACCCGGCGCCGCACGCGGCCGCGCCCGCCGCGCTGCTGCGGCGCCTGTGGGGCGACGCGGCGACCGGCGGCCCGGAGGAGCCCGACTCCGTCCCGGACCTGGTGCGCCGGGCGCGGGCCGGCGGCATCCCGGTGACCGCCTGCGCCGACGCCGGGAGCCTGAGCGAGCACGTGCGCCGCCCGTTCGGCGGCGTGCCCGGCGTGGTCGCCGGTCCGGGGACCTACGCCGGCGCCCGGACCGTCGTGCAGACCTTCACCCCGCACGACCTGGTGGAGCTGGGCGGCTACTGCTCGATCGCCGACGACGTCCGGATCGTGCTGCCCGGCGGCCGTCTCCAGGACGAGCAGGGCACCGATCTCCGGCTGGACCTGCGGGGCCTGCACCGCCCCGAGACGGCGTCGACCTTCCCGATCGGCATCCTCGTGCCGGACGAGCCCTACGACCAGGCGCCGCCCGGGGCCACCGGCGAGCGGCTGGTCGTCGGCGACGACGTCTGGATCGGCTACGGCGCCACGCTCCTCGGGGACGTCACCGTCGGCACCGGCGCGGTCGTCGGCGCCCGCGCGCTGGTCACCGCCGACGTCGCGCCCTACACCGTCGTCGGCGGCGTCCCGGCCCGGGTCATCCGGAAGCGCTTCGAGGACGACGTCGCGGCCCGGCTGCTGCGGGTCGCCTGGTGGGACTGGCCGCAGGTCGCCGTCGAGGGCGCGCACCGCTGGTTCGGCCGGCCCGTCGCCGAGTTCCTCGACCACTTCGACCCGGCCTCGGCCTGACGAGGGTCTGAGGCAGCACACGCGGAGGGGCCCGGGACGGATCGCCGTCCCGGGCCCCTCGTCGGTCAGCGGCCGGTCAGGGCCGCAGCGCCGGCTGGGCGTAGTTCAGCCGGAGCAGCACGGACGGGTCGCCGATCGGCACCTCCCACACCGCGCCGCCCGCGTCCGGGTCGACGACCTGCCCCGACCTCAAGAACGCCGCCACCTGCGCCTGCCCCTGCAGCGCCGACGGGTGCGTCAGCACCAGCAGGAACGAGTGCGGGTTGGGCAGCGGCGGCGTGGCCCTGTCGTTGCGGTAGAGGCTGGTCCGCGACCACAGGTGCCCGGCGTCGACGAGCGTGTACGACGTCGGGTTGGGCACCGTCTGGTCGCCGTGGGCCACCTGGACCAGCACCCGCTGCGGGTCGATCAGCGGGGCGAAGGTCTCCGGGCTGCCCGGGCGGGACAGCCAGGTGGACCGGGCCAGGTACTCCTGGATCTCCACCGCACCGGGCACGGTGACCGTGACCGGTCCCTCGCCACGCAGCGGCATCTGCTCCTGGAAGTGGTTCCGCGTCGGGTCGGTGCTGTTGAGCAGCCCCGCCGCCTGCAGCGACGCCGTGGTCAGCGGGCGGAACGCCGGCGAGAGCCGGGCGATCTCGCTGATCGGGCCGCCGGGCACGTTGAGCACCGAGCGGGTCACCGCCCGGTCGACGCCGGTCAGCATGGTGCCGTAGATGCCGCCGAAGCTCTGGCCGAAGTAGGTCACGCCCTCGCCGGAGAGGTCGGGCGTCCCGTTGCCGTCGACGTCGGTGCCGCCCAGCGAGCGGATCAGCGTCGTGTTGTCCGCGACGGTCTGCCGCAGCGCGTCGCGGGAGGACTGGGCCGCGGCCGCACCGGTGGCCGAGGACCCCTCGCTGGACTCGATGTCGGCGTCACGGTCCTGGTCGATCCCGCGCCCGTGGGCCGGGATGACCGTCGTCGTGCCGCCGCTGGTCACGTTCCACGCGCTGTCCGGGCCGAAGCCGTGGCCGACCACGTTCGTGCCGATGGTCGCGATGCCGTTCTGGGCGTTCGCGACCGCGGCGAGGAACACCGCGTTGGTCGAGCTGGTGAAGCCGTGGCCGAACACCGCGACCGGCCAGCCGCCGGCCGGGGCCTGCCCGGGCGGCAGGACGGCGACGAAGGGCAGCCGCTCGGCCTCGACCGGCCGCGGGCCGGCGTCCCGCGTCGGCGTCTGGGGGATGGTGACGTCGGGGGTGAGCCAGGACGGCGCCTGGAACGTGCCGAAGACGATCGTGCCCCCGAGGGCCGCCGTCGGGACGGGCACGGGCGTCGGCGCGGGGTCGATGGCGCCGCGGTCGGTGGTCCACGTGACGGTCGTGCCGCGGGTCGGGAAGGCGCCCTGGATCTGCAGGCCCGGGCGGTCGATCCCGACGGCGCGGAAGGCGCTGCCGCTGTCGATCTGCCGCTGCAGGTCCTGCAGGCCGTCGGTGGCCGACAGCGTGGTGAAGGTGTCCTGGGTGGCCTCGATGGTCGGCCCGCCCTGGACCCTGACCCGGTAGGTGGTGCCGGGCGCGAGCTGCTGCGCCGGGTGGGCGTAGAGCGTGTTGGTGGCCGGGTCCCAGACGACGCGGTCGACGCCGGTCCGCCAGCCGCCGCGCTCCTCCTGGACCGTGATCGCTGCGGCGGCGGTGGCCACGTCGACCGGCCGGCTGAAGCGGATCGCCAGCCGCGGGTCCAGGTCGAAGCCGTCGAGCTGGTTGAGCTGCTGGACCAGGCCGCAGCTGATCGCGGCGCCGCAGCCGGCCGTCGGCAGGTCCACCCGCCGGCCGGTCAGCTGGGCGGGGTCGCGGACGGTGAGGGTGTCGGAGGGGAAGACCGAGACCGGCTCGGCCTTCTGCGGGTCGGCCAGCGCGGGGGGCGCGGTGACCGAGAGGGCGGCCGTGAAGGCCAGCGCACCGACGAGCGACGTCGTCGCGCGGTGCCAGCGTCGTTGCTGCAAGGCGTCTCCAGGTAGGAGGAAGGGGGCGCCTCTTCCTAGTCTGCAGTGACTCGGATCACAAGATGATCACGGGAAACCGCAGGTCGGGACCGGTCCGTCCCCGTCCGGGAGGCCGGGAGGGCAGCCTCCCGGCCCCCGGACGGACGGTCACATCCGTGCGGCCGCGGCCTTGATCGCCTCGCGGATGCGGACGTAGGTGCCGCACCGGCAGACGTTCTGGATCTCGTCGATCTCCTCGTCGGTGGGGTCCGAGGTCCGGCGCAGCAGCGCGACGGCGGCCATGATCTGCCCGGGCTGGCAGTAGCCGCACTGCGCGACGTCCTGCTCGAGCCACGCCTCCTGGACCGGGTGCAGTCGGTCGCCGTCGGCCAGCCCCTCGATGGTCGTGACCTCGCGGCCGGCCACCTCCGCCGTCGGGGTGACGCACGGGCGGATCGCCTCGCCGTCGAGGTGGCTGGTGCAGGCCTTGCAGACGTCGATGCCGCAGCCGTACTTCGGCCCGGTCACGCCGAGCTTGTCGCGCAGCGCCCAGAGCAGGGGCAGGTCGGCGGGGGCGTCGACGGTGACGGTCTCGCCGTTGAGCTGGAAGGTGTAGTTCGGCACGGGGCGCTCCTCAGCGGGGGAAGGGCTCGAAGTCGACCGGGAAGACGAGGGGGAACGACCGCGGCCTGGTCCCGGTCGCGCGGGCGTAGGCGTTGGCGACGGCGCCGACCGCGGCCGGGACGCCGAGCTCGCCGGCCCCGCCGGGCTCGTCGCTGCTGTCGATGACGAAGACCCGGACGTCGGCCGGCGAGTCGGCCTGCCGGGTGTAGTGGAACTGGCTGTAGCTGCCCTCGAGCGGCAGCCCGTCGACGACGTGCAGGCCCGCGCGCAGCGTGGTGCCGATGGCGTCGGTGAGCCCGCCGAGCATCTGCGCCTCGAGCCCGCGCGGGTTGACCGCCTTCCCGACGTCGACGGCGATCGTCGCCCGGGTGACCCGCGGGCGCTGCGGGTCGTGCGCGTCGATCTCGACCAGGCAGGCGGTGCAGCCCTTGTACTCGGCGTGGAAGCCCAGGCCCTGGGCGCGGCCGCGCGGCAGCCGCCGGCCCCACTGCCCCTCCTGGACGACCTTGTCCAGGACGGCGCGGTAGCGGTCCTCCGTGAGGAAGCGGCGGCGGAACTCGGCCGGGTCGCGGCCGGTGGCGGCGGCGAGCTCGTCGACGACGACCTCCTCGGCCCCGCGGGTGTTGGCCGAGTACACCGAGCGCCAGCTGCCGGTGTGCATCTGCAGCGGCACCTCGGCAAGCGTCTGCGTGGTGACGCCGAAGTGGTACGGCGAGTGCACGGTGGTGAGGAAGACCGTCTGCGCGAACGAGGCGTTCCCGCCGACCGGGAGGTTGGCGGCGACCGACGTGAGGATCTCGCCGAGGCCGTGCCCGAAGTCGGTCTCCACGCTGGCCACCCGGTGCTCGAAGGTGAGCACGTCCCCGGCGGCGTGCGTGGCCCGGATGCGGTGGTGGCTGGCGGCGCGGGCCCGGCCGTGGCGCATGTCGTCGATCCGCGACCACAGCAGCTTGACCGGCCGCCCCGTCGCCTTGGACACCCGCGCGGCCTCCAGGGCGGCGTCGGAGAACAGGCGCCGGCCGAACGAGCCGCCGCCTTGGACGACGTGCACGGTCACCTGGGACACCGGCAGACCGAGCTCGGCGGCGATCGTCTCCTGCGCGACGATCGGCGACTTCAGCGGCGACCAGATCTCCGCGCGGTCCGCGGTCACGTGCGCGACGGCGCAGTTGGGCTCCAGCGGCGCGTGGCTGACGAAGGCGAAGTCGAACTCCGCGTCCACCGTCCGCACCAGCAGGCCGGGGGCCAAGGGCGGCGGCGTGACCGCGCGCAGCTTCCGCCGGATCGACTCGTCGTCCTCGCCGTCGACCGTGCCCGGCCCCCAGGTGGCCCGCACGGCCGCGACGGCGTCGCGGGCCTGGCCGAAGGTCTCGGCGAGGACGGCGACCCCGGTGGGCACCACGGCGACGTCGACGACGCCCGGCAAGGCCCGGACCTCCGCCTCGTTGTCCAGCGACCGGACGGTGCCGTTGATCGTCGGCGGGCGGCGCAGCATGGTCGGCAGCGCACCGGGGACGACGTCGAGGTCGAGGGTGTAGCGCTGCCGGCCGGTCACCATCGCGCGGGCGTCCGTGCGGCTGGTGGGCGTGCCGACGACCCGGTGCGCGGAGGCGGGCTTGGGCGAGGCGGGCGCGACGGCCAGCGTCCGGTCGGCCGCGGCGGCCGACAGCTCGCCGTACGTGGCGGTCCGCCCGCCGGGGCCGCTGACCACGCCGTCGGTGACGGTGAGCGAGCCCGGGGTGGTGCCCCAGCGGAGGGCCGCGGCGGCCAGCAGCCGGGCGCGGGCCACGGCGGCCGCCCGCCGGACCGGGCCGTAGACGCTGCGCATGGTGTTGGAGCCGCCGGTGAGCTGGTTGAACACCAGCTCGGGGCGGGCGTCGGCGAGGGTGACGTCGACACGGTCCAGCGGCACGTCCAGCTCGTCGGCCAGCAGCATGGCGACGGCGGTGGTGATGCCCTGGCCGACCTCGGTGCGGGGGAGGGCGAGCCCGACCCGGCCCTGCCCGTCGACGGTGACGACGATGAGGTCCTCGGTGGGCTTGCCGGCGAGGATCAGCACGTCCCCGAGGTCGAGGAGCTCGGCCGGCGCGGGCAGCGAGGGCAGCGCCTGCGCGGTCGCCGGGCCGGCCACGTCGGCGACGACCTGCGCGGCGACGGCGAGCGTCGGGGCCGCGACGAGGTAGGTGAGGAAGCGGCGGCGGCTGTGCGTGGCCGCGGGCTCGTCGGTGCGGGGGTGCTCGGGCAGGGTCGTCACGCGTTGGCCTCTCGACGGTGAGCGGTCGGTCGAGGACACGGCCGGGCTCGGCGGTGCTCGGCCCGGACCAACGAGCGGGTGCCACCGGGGTCACGACGTTGCAGTGCGACGGTGTGTCGCTGCAACGTCGCGCTCGGTGATCCACGTGGAACACCGCGTGTTCTGGTGCGGACAACCGGTGAACGGCACGGGACGTCGTGCACGCCCACCTGCACCCTCGCCGCCGGCCGGGCTGCCATGGACCGACCGCCGCAGCGATCGGAGGAGGGAACATGGACGGCTACGTCCTGGAGGCGACGATGACCGGCACCGTGCCGATCGGGGTCGTGCCCGAGGGGCTGAGGATGGACGTGGGCATCGAGGGGACGATGCTGGAGGGGCCCATGGTCGGCGCCCAGGTCACCGGCACCGATTTCCTGCTGATCCGTGCGGACGGCGTCGGGGTCCTCGATGTGCGGATGGTCGCTCTCCTCCCCGCGGGGACGACGGTGTCCCTCATCGTGCGCGGGTACCTCGTCCTGCCCTTCCCCCTACCACCGCTGGACCAGATCACACCCGACACCGAGTGGCCCGACGTCGAGGTCCCGATGCACGGGGCGGTGACCATGCAGACCGGCGACCTGGCACTTGCGGCGCTCAACCGGACCGTCTACGGCATGACCGGCACGCTGAACGTGGCGCGCGGGCAGATCCACGCACGGACGCAGAGCCTGGCTCAGGTCGCGGTGGCCTGACCGCTGACCGAACACGCGTAGGGCCCGGGACCACGACGGTCCCGGGCCCTCCTGCGCGTGCGCGCGGCCTCTCGGTCGGCCGTGTCTCGGTCGGCCATGTCTCAGTTGGCCATGTCTCAGTTGGCCATGCCTCAGTTGGCCATGTCTCAGTTGGCCATGTCGACGAAGCGGCTGTAGTGGCCCTGGAAGGCGACGGTGACGTTGGCCGTCGGGCCGTTGCGGTGCTTGACCAGCATGATGTCGGCCTCGCCGGCCCGCGGGCTCTCCTTCTCGTACATGTCCTCGCGGTGGATCATCATGACCATGTCGGCGTCCTGCTCGATCGAGCCGGACTCACGGAGGTCCGACAGCATCGGCTTCTTGTCCTGACGCTGCTCGGACCCGCGGTTGAGCTGCGACATCGCGATGACCGGGACCTCGAGCTCCTTGGCCAGCAGCTTCAGCGCCCGGGAGAACTCGGAGACCTCCTGCTGGCGGCTCTCGACGCGCTTGCCCGACGTCATGAGCTGGAGGTAGTCGATGACCACGAGCTTGAGGTCGTTGCGCTGCTTGAGCCGCCGCGCCTTGGCCCGGATCTCCATCATCGTCATGTTCGGCGAGTCGTCGATGTAGAGCGGGGCGTCGGCCACCTCGCCCATCCGGCGGGCCAGCTTCGACCAGTCCTCGTCGGACAGCGTGCCGGCGCGCATGTGGTGCAGCGGCACCTTCGCCTCGGCCGACAGCAGACGCATGGTGATCTCGTGCTTGCTCATCTCGAGCGAGAAGATGACGGCCGGCATGTGGTGCTTGACCGTGGCCGACCGCGCGATGTCCAGCCCCAGGGTCGACTTGCCCACACCGGGGCGGGCGGCGATGACGACCATCTGGCCCGCCTGCAGGCCGTTGGTCAGCTCGTCGAGGTCGCGGATGCCGGTGGGCACGCCGCGGGCGGTGCCGCCGCGGGAGGCGATGGCGTCGAGCTCGTCCATCGTGGGCTGCAGGACGTCCTCGAGGCGCGAGTAGTCCTCGCTCATCCGCTTCTCGGTGACCTCGTAGATCTCCTGCTGCGCGCGGTCGACGATGTCGTCGACGTCGCCCCGCCCGCCGGCCGCGCCGTAGCCCAGCTGCACCACGCGGGTGCCGGCCTCGACCAGGCGGCGCAGGGTGGCCTGCTCGGCCACGATCTGGGCGTAGTAGCCCGCGTTGGCCGCCGTCGGCGTCGAGGCGATGAGGGTGTGCAGGTAGACCGCGCCGCCCATCTTCGACAGCTGGTCGGTGCGGTTGAGCTCCGCGGCGACGGTGATCGCGTCGGCCGGCTCACCCCGGCCGTACAGGTCGAGGATGCAGTCGTAGATCAACTGGTGCGCCGGCCGGTAGAAGTCGTTGCCGGTCAGCTGCTCCACCACGTCGGCGATGGCGTCCTTGCTCATCAGCATGCCGCCCAGCACCGACTGCTCGGCCGCGACGTCCTGCGGCGGCTGCCGGTCGTACTCCGGCGCCGTCGCCTGCGGCCGGCTGAAGTCGTCGGCCACCGCCACCTGGGTACCTCCCTCTCCTCGGGGCACGCGCGCGCGTACAGACCCCGGCCGCCCGGCCGGGGCCCGGTGGGGGAAGCACCAGGACGCCTCGCGTGCCGCTCGAACACGCGTTCGAGGACATCACTACCCGGAGCCACCGACAGTTCGCGGAGGTCCGGCGCAGGAGACGACGTTAGGAAGCGGGGACGGACCCGTCCAACACCCGTGTGGGCCGCGTTCTGCACAACTTGTGGACAAGTCGGTGGACAGCCGGAGTCGACATGTGGAGACGGGGAGGACACCGACCCCTCGTGCCGCGGTCCCGCGGGCGTCACCTGCGCCCCGGCCGCCCACCGGCTGTGGACACGAGAAAGTCGGCGCGCCGGGGGCTCCGGGCGTGTCGTGTCGTCCCGCCCGGCGCAGCCGTCACAGGCGCCCACCGGCACGGGAGCCCGGCCGCGACCCCGCCGTCCGGCGGGCCCGCGACACGTCCCCTCGCCGCGGTCCGGGGGCTCGGGGGGCCCGGGAGGGCGGGCACGGCCCCCGAGACGCCGCGAGGGGCGCCGGACGGGTGTCCGACGCCCCTCGCGGGCGGTGCTGCGGCGTTCTCAGCCGGCGACGACCTCGATGGGGAGGGTCGCCGTGACCTCCGGGTGCACCCGCACGGTGACGGTGTGCTTGCCGGTGGTCTTGATGCTGCTCGGCAGCTCGATGCGGCGGCGGTCCAGCTCCGGGCCACCGGCGGCCGTGACGGCCGCGGCGACGTCGGCGGTGGTGACGCGGCCGAACAGGCGGCCGCCGTCGCCGGCGCGGGCGGGCACCCGGACCGTCAGGCCGGAGAGGCGGCCGGCCACGGCCTGGGCCTCATCGAGCGACCGCACCTCGCGGGCGGCACGCGCCCGGCGCAGCGACTCGACCTGCTTCTCGGCACCGCGGGTGGCGACGATGGCCAGGCCGCGGGGCAGGAGGTAGTTGCGGCCGTAGCCGCCCTTGACCTCGACGGTGTCACCGGAGGACCCGAGACCGGTGACCTCCTGCGTGAGGATCAGCTTCATCGTGCTCATGGTCAGCGCGCCGTCGAGGTGTAGGGCAGCAGGGCCATCTCACGGCTGTTCTTGACGGCCGTGGCGACGTCCCGCTGGTGCTGGCTGCAGTTGCCGCTCACGCGGCGGGCACGGATCTTGCCGCGGTCGGAGATGAACTTCCGCAGCAGCGTCGTGTCCTTGTAGTCGATGTAGGTCGCCTTGTCCTTGCAGAACTGGCAGACCTTCTTCTTGGGCTTGCGCACGGGGGGCTTGGGCACTGGGTTCTCCAGGTACGACTAGATCTGGGGTGTGGATGGCCCCCTCGCAGGGGCCCGCGCCGTGCGGAGCGCGGCGTGGGGGGCGAGGAGGTCCTTCTGTCAGAAGGGAGGCTCGTCGGACGGGCCGGCGGGCGTCGACCACGGGTCGCTCGCGCCGCCGCCGAAACCGCCGCCACCGCCACCGCCGCCGAAACCGCCACCGCCGCCGCCACCCTCACCGCGCGAGGCGCGGGTGACCTTCGCGGTGGCGTAGCGCAGCGAGGGGCCGATCTCGTCGACCTCGAGCTCGACGACGGTGCGCTTCTCGCCCTCCTTCGTCTCGAACGAGCGCTGCTTGAGGCGCCCCGAGACGATGACCCGCGAGCCGCGGGTGAGGGACTCGGCCACGTTCTCGGCCGCCTGCCGCCAGACGTTGCAGCGGAGGAACAGCGCCTCGCCGTCCTTCCACTCCTGCGACTGCCGGTCGAAGGTGCGCGGCGTCGAGGCGACCGTGAAGTTGGCGACCGCGGCCCCCGACGGCGTGAACCGCAGCTCCGGGTCGGAGGTCAGGTTGCCGATGACGGTGATGACGGTCTCGCCGGCCATGGTCAGTGGACCTCGGGCCGGAGCAGCTTGGTCCGCAGGACCGACTCGTTCAGGTTGAGCTGCCGGTCGAGCTCGGCGACCGCGGCGGGCTCGGCCTGGATGTCGACGACGGCGTAGATACCCTCGACGTGCTTCTTGATCTCGTAGGCCAGGCGGCGCCGGCCCCAGATCTCGGTCTTGACGGTGCCACCGGAGTTGGTGACGACGGTCAGAAACCGGTCGAGGGAGGGAGCGATCGTGCGCTCCTCCAGGTCGGGGTCGAGGATGACCATCAGTTCGTAGTGACGCACGGAGAACCCCACCTCCTCTGGTCTGGGCGGCTGCAGGACGTCTGCAGCAGGAGGGTCGTACACGCGTCGCGCGCCCTGCCTGCCTCGGACGGCACACGGGACGCGCCCCCCGAGGGTACCAGCGCGCCCACCGGCGCCCGCCGGGGTCAGCGGGAGCGGACCGCCCGGGAGGTGCGGACGAGCGCGGCGGTGCTGCCGGCCAGGGCGACGACGGCGACCAGCGCGGCAAACGGCAGGGCGGGGCCGGGGGAGGCGCCGTCGGCAGTCACGGTGCTGCTCTCCTCGTCCAGCGCGCCGCCGCCGAGCCCGCCGAGCTCACCGAAGACCGGCACCGCGGCGCCGTCGTAGCCGCCCGCGACCCCGCCGGAGCCGTCGGTGCCGCCACTCCCGGACGCGGTCCCGGACGGGACGCCGGCCCCGGGCAGCCGCGACGGGTCGAAGGCCGCGGACCCGCCGCCGGAGGGCGCCATCCGCGCCGCGCCGCCGCCGAGGTCGTAGGAGTAGGCGTGGCCGTCGATCCCCCGCGGGGCCGCCGGCGCGGCGGCCGGGACCTGCGGCGCGGTCGGGTCGGTGGGGGCCGGCACCGGGAGCGACGGCAGGGAGGGCAGCGGGACGTCGACGGCCGGCAGCCGCGGCAGGCCGACCGAGGGCAGGTTCGGCAGCGGCAGCAGCGTGGTGACGAGGAACGGCGTCGGGACGCCGATCTGCACCGTCGTCTGCCGGCCGTCGTAGGTGACGAGCTGCGTCTGCGGCAGCGTGCTCAGCGCCCGGGTGGTGACGGTGTTCAGCACGCTCCCGGCGATCGAGGTGTCCGGGACGACGACCCGGTACGTGTAGGTGATCGTGCAGGTCAGGCAGGTGCTGTCGAAGCGCTCGGTGACGCTCGCGTCCTTCGGCAGCGGCTCCGGACCCGAGGGCAGGCCGAGCGTGACGTCGGTGAACACCTGCCCGGTGACCAGCGAGGGCAGCAGCCCGCCGCCGACCTGCACCGTCTTCGGCTCGATCCGGTTGGTGAAGGTGACCGTGCCGCCGGGGTCGACCGAGACCAGCGGCGGGGTGAGGTCGCGGATCTCGACGGTGACCGACGGGGCGGCGCTCGCGGCGGGCGGCAGCAGGACCGCGCCGCCCAGGACGGCGGCCACCACGAGCACGAGCGCGGCCAGGAACCGCCGCGCGGCCCGCCGCACCGTGCCGGTGGTCGCCGTCCCCGTCGTCATCCCCTGCGTCCCCTCCGTCTGCGTCCCCGTGGTCACGGCGCGCGTCACCGCCCGCGCATGTCCGCCGTCACGTGTCCCAACGAGGACGTGACCTGCGCGATACGGGTGGGTCCCCGTCCGGGGCGGAACTACTGTCGCCGGGGTGGCGGAGCACCCGATCGGCGTACACGTCGGCCCCGGCCTGACCGAGGACAACGAGCTGGACGCGGGCGGGCCGCTGGCCCGGGCCGCGGAGATGGACGCCGACGGCGTGCAGGTCTTCCTCGGCGACCCGCAGGGCTGGAAGGCGCCGCCGCCGCGCCCGGACGCCGAGGACCTGCTCGCCTCCGACGTCGCCGTCTTCGTGCACGCGCCGTACGTGCTCAACGTGGCCTCGACCAACAACCGGATCCGCATCCCGAGCCGGAAGAACCTCGCGGTGCACGCGCGGGCGGCGGCGGCGATCGGCGCCCGCGGGATGGTCGTGCACGGCGGCCACGTGCTCGCCAAGGACGACCCCGCCGCCGGGTTCGACAACTGGCGCAAGACGTTCGCGCGGCAGGCCGAGGACGGCGGCCTCCCGCTGCCGCTGCTCATCGAGAACACCGCCGGCGGCGAGAACGCGATGGCCCGCGAGCTCGGCGCGGTGGCCCGGCTGTGGGACGCCGTCGGGGAGTTCGGCGCGGGGTTCGTGCTCGACACCTGCCACGCGTGGGCCGCCGGCTGGGACCTCGCCACCGCCGTCGCCGACGTCCGCGCGGTCACCGGGCGGGTGGACCTCGTGCACCTCAACAACAGCCGCGACCCGCACGGCTCAGGCCGCGACCGGCACGCGCCACTGACCGACGGGGAGATCCCGCTGGAGCTGCTGCTCGAGGTCGCGCGCGCCGCCGACTGCCCCGTCGTCCTGGAGACGCCCGGGGACGCCGCCGCGCACGCCGGGGAGGTCGCGCTCGTCCGCGCGGCGCTGCGCGGCTAGGCGGGCACCCGCCGGCGCAGGGTGCGCCGGTCGGGGGCGCCGTCCAGCGGGCCGCCGGCCGGGTCGTCGACGCCGGGCCAGCTGGTGCGGACGACGTCGCCGTCGGGGTGCAGCACGTCGCGCACCACCAGGCCCATGAGCACGACGACGGCGAGGTCGCGCGCGGTCACCGCGAGGAAGAACCACTCGACGCCGACGCCGCGGTCCTCGGTGCCGAGGTACCAGAGCATCCGCACCACCCACAGCACCGCCTCGACGGCCTGCCAGAGCAGCAGCGAGCGCCAGCGCGGCCGCGCCAGGACCGCCAGCGGCAGCAGCCACAGCGAGTACTGCGGGCTCCACACCTTGGTGACCAGCAGGAACGCCGCCACGAGCAGGAAGGCGACCTGGGCCACGCGCGGCCGCACCGGGGCGCGCAGCACCAGCCACCCCAGGCCGGCGAAGACCAGCAGCACGCAGCCCGCGACGACGGTGTTGAGCACCACCGGCGGCGTCCCCTCGGGCAGCGGGCCGTCGAGGAACCGCCCGTCGGAGGCGGTGATCAGGACGTTCCAGACGCTGTCCGGGTCGGCCGGGCGGGCGGTGTTGAGCCGGAAGAACAGCGACCAGTTCTCCGGCGCGAGCAGCGCCACCGGCAGGTCGACGGCGAGCCAGGCGACCCCGGCGGCGACGGCGGCGCGCAGCCACTCGCGCATGCGCCCGGCCCGCAGGCACAGCAGGAACAGCGCCCCGAGCAGCAGCAGCGGGTAGAACTTCGCGGCGACGCCGAGACCGAGCAGCACGCCGGCGAGCACCGGCCGGCTGCGCGCCCACGCCCACAGCCCGCCGGTGGCCAGCGCGACGGCGAACAGGTCCCAGTTGGTGAAGGCGTGCACGAGCAGCAGCGGGGACAGGCCGACCATCGCGGCGTCCCACGGCCGGTGCCCGGCCAGCGCCAGCACCTCCCGGACGAGGAGGAACGCGCACAGCGTCAGCAGCAGGCAGGTCGCCACGTAGTAGGCCTGCACGGGCGGGACCTGGGGCAGCAGCCCGGCCGCCGTCGCGAGGTCGCCGTAGGCCCGGCCGAGCAGCGCGGCCAGCGCCATGAAGGCGCCGGTGAGCACCGGGTACTCGACCGCCGAGTCCAGGTAGGGGACCGCCGCGGCGTCCAGGCCGTGCAGCGTGAACAGCGGGACGGTGTCGGAGTAGCAGAAGTGGGTGTACTGCACCGACCCGGCCCAGTTGCCGTCGGCGCAGGGCGCCTGCTTCAGCCACGCGGCCGCCAGGACCACGGTGGCGTAGAGCAGGCAGATCCGCAGCGGCGTCCAGAACAGCGCCCGGCCGGTGACCGCGTGCCGCCCCCACGGCCCGCCCACCGCCTCGCCGGCCTGCGCGGCGACCGGGTCCGACCACGTGGGCACCACCCGGTCCGGACGTCCCGGGGGCACCGGTGCCGGGGCCGCGGGCGCCGGAGACGCCGCGGGCCCGTCCGCCGGCTGGTCGGCCGGGGCGGACGGGCCCGTGGGGGAGGAGCTCACCCGGTCAGTCTGCCGGGCGGGTCAGCCGGTCAGCTGCGGCTGGGTGGTGGGTGCCGGCTGTCCGGGTTGCGTGGTCGGGGCGGTCGGCTGGCCGCCCGCCGGCGGAGGGGTGACCGGCGACGGCGGCGGCGTCGGCACCGTGGGCACCGTCGGGTCGTTCGGCTCCTCCTCGGTCGTCCCGTCGTCCGGCGGGGTGGTCTCCGTCGGCGTGGCCGGGGTGGTCGGCGTCGCCTGCGTGGGCGGCGCGGACTGGGTCGTCGGCGCGGACTGCGTGGTCGGGGCCGCCTGGGTCTCCGGCGCCGGGACGCCCTCGCCCGTGTCCCCGCGGATGACCGGCCGGTCGGGCAGGTCCTCCTCCGGGGTGCCGGCGAGCACGGTGTCCATGAACTCCTGCCAGATCGCGCCCGGCAGGCCGGAGCCGTAGATGATCGCGCCGTCGGAGTTGCGGATCGGCTGGTAGCCGTCGGTGCCCATCCACACCGCCGTCGACAGGGACGGGGTGTAGCCGACCATCCAGGCGTCGGAGTTGTCGTCGGCGTCGATGCCCTGGGTGCCGGTCTTCGCGGCCACCTCGCGGCCGTCGTCGAGCGCCCGGCGCGAGTACTGCGCGACGCCCTCCAGCGCGAAGGTCGTGTCGTTCGCGACGTCCTCGCTCATGACCCGCTCGCCGGCCGGGGCGCCGTTCTCCAGCAGGACGGCGCCCTCGCTGTCGGTGACCCGGTTGACGAAGAACGCGTCGTGCCGCACGCCGCCGCTGGCGAAGGTGGCGAAGCCGACGGCCTGGTCGATCGGGCGCATCTCGTACTCGCCGATGCCGATCGAGGAGCCGGTGACCCCGGAGTCGGGGGCGGCCAGCGTCGTCTTGTCGTCGAGCAGGGAGCCGGTGGCCGGCCAGGTGTCGGGCAGGCCGGTCGCGGCCAGCGCCGTCTCGCGGACGTTCTCCGGGCCCACCTCGTAGGCCAGCCCGTAGAACGTCGTGTTGAGCGAGCGGGTCATCGCCTCGACCAGGGTGCAGGCGGGGCACGAGGCGCCGCCGGAGTTGCGCACCGGGGCCTCGCGGTCGGGGAAGGTCTGCGGCGAGCTGCCGTCCCGGCGCGAGGTGACGCTGATGCCCTGGTCGAGCGCGGTGGCCAGCACGTAGGGCTTCATCGACGAGCCGGGCTGGCGGCGGGCCTGCGCGTAGTCGACCGCGCCGTCGCCGGCGCCGATGTCCCCGCCGTAGTAGGCGCGCACCGCACCGGTGCGCGGGTCGACGGCGACCAGCGCCTGGCGCAGCGTCTCCCGCGGCTCGCCGTCCATGACCTCGTTCACCGCGGCGAGCGCGGCGTCCTGGGTGGCCTTGTCCACGGTCGTGGTGATCCGCAGGCCGCCGGCCTGGATCTGCTCCTCGGTGTAGCCACGCGCCTCGAGCTCGGAGATCGCCCGGGACACGACCAGGCCCTCGGGCCCGGTCGGGGTCCCCAGGGACGAGGACTGCGGCCTGGGCAGCACCGGCGGGTAGACCGACGCGTCGCGGTCGGCCTGGGTGATCCAGCCCTCCTCGACCATCGCGTCGAGGACCAGGCCCCAGCGGTCCTGCGCGCCCTCCGGGTTGGACTCCGGGTCGTAGGAGCTGGGGCTGCGGATCTGGACGGCGAGCACCGCGCCCTGCTGCGGGGTCAGCTGGGCGGCCGGGACGCCGAAGAAGGTGTTGGCCGCGGCCTCGATGCCGTAGGCGCCGCGGCCGAAGTAGATGGTGTTGAGGTAGTTCTCGAGGATCTCGTCCTTGTCGTGGTTGTTGTCCAGCTTGATCGCCAGGAACAGCTCCTGGAACTTGCGGGCGAACGTCTGGTCGGAGTTCTGCAGGATGGCGTTCTTCACGTACTGCTGCGTGATGGTCGAGCCGCCCTGCGTCGAGCCGCCTGTGAGGTTGTTCCACGCCGCCCGGACGATGCCGGTGAAGCTGATGCCGGGGTCGGAGTAGAAGTTCCGGTTCTCCGCGGCCAGCACCGCGTTGCGCGCGGGCTCCGAGACCTGGTCGAGCGTGACGTCCCGCCGGTTGGTGTCGCCGAGGCGGGCCATCTCGGTGGTGCCGTCGGCGTAGTACACGACCGTCGTCTGCGACCGCTGCACCGAGCTCGGGTCGGGCACCTCGGTGGTGGCGTAGACGACGCCGACGAAGACGCCGAGCAGCACCAGCAGGCCGAGCAGGGTGCCGAGGGCGACCTTCAGCCCGCGGCGGCGCCGCTGCTTCTTCGTGCGCGTTTTCATGCCGCCGGGCTTGCCGCCCGCGGGACGCGAGCCGGTGGGCCGGGAGCCGCCGGGACGCGAGCCGCCGGAGCCCCCCGACCGCGCGGCCGCGGTGCGGCCGCGGCCGGCGGGTCCGGAGCCACCGGTCGCGCGGGCGGCCGGCGGGCGTCGCGGCGGGCCGCCGGACGGCCCGACCGGCGTGGTCTCGTCGTGGGGAGGCACCAGGCAGCCCCTCCTCGGGTGTCGGTGGGCGGATCGGGTCCGGCCCAGCGTGGCGTCGTTACCTGTGGTGCCCGGGGAGGACGCGCAGGCGCGCCGTCCTCCCGGGACGGGTGTGACGGACGGGTCCGCCGGTGTGCAACCGTGCGGCCGGCGGTCCTAGTCCGTGGCAGCGCGGCGGCGCCGGCGCGGCTGCCGCCCCGGCTCGGGCTCGGTCCCGAGCACGTAGGAGCAGTCCAGGTGGTTCCACCCGCAGCCGCGGCACACCTCGACGGCGTACACGGAGAACTCCTCCTGCATGGCGTCCATCCGGGCGAGTTCCGCCTCGGTCTTCGCCTGCCCGGACACGTGGCCCAGCCCCTCACCGTAGACGTAGTTGACCAACGTCAGGCGCTCGCGGCGGCAGACCGGGCACGGGTCGTCGGTCTGCTCGCCGTGGTACCTCGCGGCGCGGGTGAGGTAGGGACTGGCGTCGCAGACCTCGAACAGCCCGGTGCGGCCGGCGTGCACGTCCGCCAGGACGGCCCGCCTCTGCAGCGAGTAGTCGACGACGGAGCGACGTCCGGGCACGGCCGTCAATGTACGCAGGTCCGCCCGCGCCCGGGCCCGTCGTCACCGTCCGTGCGCGCCCTGCCCGCTCGAGGGAGGGGTCTCGGGTTGCCGACCGGTTCACCTCCCGATGTATCGTCTCGATACATCGAACGGCAGGGGCCGACGGGGGGCGAGATGCTCGAGTTCGCCATCCTCGGACTGCTGCAGCAGTCCCCGATGCACGGCTACGAGCTGCGGAAACGGCTCGCGGAGGTGCTGGGGGGCCTGCGCAGCATCTCCTACGGCTCGCTGTATCCCGCGCTGAAGCGGTTGCACGCTGCCGGGCTCGTCAGCACCGACGAGTCCGACCGGCGCGCGCCGCTCCCGGCCGACGCACCGCCGCTCACCGGCCGGCGCGGGAAGGTGGTCTACACGATCACCGCGGAGGGCAAGGAGCGCTTCGCGGAGCTGGTCAGCCAGGCCGGCCCCGAGGCGTACGACGACGGCAGGCTCTTCGGCGTCCACCTCGCCTTCTTCCGGCACACCGCCGCCGACGTGCGGCTGCGCATCCTCGAGGGGCGCCGCCGCACGGTCGAACGGCAGCGGGACGGCCTGCGGTCCTCACTGGCGCGGACCCGCGAACGGCTCGACCGCTACACGCTGGAACTGCAGCGCCACGGCCTGGACTCGGTCGACCGGGAGGTGCGCTGGCTGTCGGAGCTCATCGACAGCGAGCGGCGCCGGCCCGAGCCGGGGCCCGGCGGTGAGCGCCCGCCGCCCAGCGAGGGGTGAGGTCGCCCCCGGGCGGGCCGCACCCCACCGACACCGCACAACAGGCACCACGGCTGTCCTGCTCGACCGGCAGCCACCGCCAGGACCGGAACGGTCCCGCGACACGGACCACCCGGTCCAGGGAGAAGGGAAACCCATGGGAGCTGTCAAGGTCGCCATCGTGGGCGTCGGCAACTGCGCCGCCTCGCTGGTTCAGGGGGTGCACTACTACCGCGACGCCGACGAGACCACCTCGGTCCCGGGCCTCATGCACGTCCGCTTCGGCGAGTACCACGTCTCGGACGTGCAGTTCGTCGCGGCGTTCGACGTCGACGCCAAGAAGGTCGGCCGTGACCTCTCCGAGGCCATCGTCGCCAGCGAGAACAACACCATCAAGATCACCGACGTCCCGCCGCTGGGCGTCACGGTGCAGCGCGGCACCACCCTCGACGGCCTGGGCAAGTACTACCGGGCCACGATCGAGGAGTCCGACGAGCAGCCGGTCGACGTCGTCGCGGCGCTGCGGGAGTCCGGCGCCGACGTCCTCGTCTGCTACCTGCCGGTCGGCTCGCAGCAGGCCGCCGAGTTCTACGCGCAGGCCGCCCTCGACGCCGGCGTCGCGTTCGTCAACGCCCTGCCGGTGTTCATCGCCGGGACCAAGGAGTGGGCGGACAAGTTCACCGCCGCCGGCGTCCCGATCGTCGGCGACGACATCAAGAGCCAGGTCGGCGCGACCATCACCCACCGGGTGCTGGCCAAGCTGTTCGAGGACCGCGGCGTGCAGCTCGACCGCACGATGCAGCTCAACGTCGGCGGCAACATGGACTTCAAGAACATGCTCGAGCGCGAGCGCCTGGAGTCCAAGAAGATCTCCAAGACCCAGGCCGTCACCAGCCAGGTCGACCGCGACATGGGCACCGACAACGTGCACATCGGCCCGTCGGACCACGTGCCGTGGCTGAGCGACCGCAAGTGGGCCTACGTCCGCCTCGAGGGCCGCGCGTTCGGCGACGTCCCGCTGAACCTGGAGTACAAGCTCGAGGTCTGGGACTCCCCGAACTCGGCCGGCATCATCATCGACGCCGTCCGCGCGGCGAAGATCGCCAAGGACCGCGGGATCGGCGGCCCGATCCTGTCGGCGTCGTCGTACTTCATGAAGTCCCCGCCGGTGCAGTACAGCGACAGCGAGGCCCGCGACGCCGTGGAGGCCTTCATCCGCGGCGAGGTGGAGCGCTGAGGAAGGACCTACCTGCTCCCCACCCCTCGCTGTCCCCCGCAAGCGGGAGGTACCCCCAGCTCGGGGCGGGACCCCGCA
The DNA here is from genome assembly GCF_054050455.1 of Geodermatophilus sp. SYSU D00684. NCBI lineage: Bacteria > Bacillati > Actinomycetota > Actinomycetes > Geodermatophilales > Geodermatophilaceae > Geodermatophilus > Geodermatophilus sp. SYSU D00684. Next base: position 122,503 of record NZ_JBJGZI010000015.1, read on the forward strand.
GGTAGGCCGTTCCACCACGTCACCAGGCCCGTCCCCCGACCCGGGGGGCGGGCCTGCGGCCTGTCGGGGGACCGGTGCCGCCGGGCTGCCTACGCTGACCGCCATGCCGCGCCGCCTGCTCGCGATCGCGCTGGTCCTGCTGGCGGTCCTGCTGGCCGGGTGCTCGGGCGACCCCGCCGACCGGCAGCCCGGCGACCCGGTGACCGCCGAGGAGGCCGAGGTGCTCGCCGGCCTGCTGGCGCAGGACCCGGAGGAGGGCGGCGCCGACGTCGAGGTCGCCGCGCCCTTCGGCGACGGCGGCCTGCTGCGCCTCAGCGGCGAGGTCGACTTCGCCGGCTCCGCCGGCCGGGCGCAGGCGGTGACCACCTACGGCGACGGGCGCCCCGACGACACCCGCACGCTGTTCTTCACCCGCGACCGGATCTGGTTCGGCGACGTCCCCGGGCTGCCGGACGCGCTCGCCGCCGCCGGCCGGCCGGACGTCCCGTTCGTCAGCCGCGCGCTGGCGACCGGGCCCGAGGCGGTGCCGCTGACCGACGTCCTCGTGGCCGTGGTGCTCAACCTGGGCGCCCCCGAGGCCGACGACGCCGCCGCCTTCCTCGGCGGGGAGCACACCTGGGAGGGGCAGCGGTCGGTCGACCGCCGGCTGGCCACGGTCTACGCGGGGGAGGCCGGCTGGACGGTCACCGTGGACGACGCCACCGGCCTGCTGCTGCAGTACGTCACCCCGCTGCCCGGTCAGGACACCGAGGTCACGGTGACGCTGTCGGACCACGGGCCGCGGACGATCGCCCTGCCGGAGGACGGGCAGACGGTGGACGCGGCGGCGCACCCGGAGGTCGCGGCGGCGGTAGGCATCTGAACCGGGGGCGGATCCACCCGGGCCCGGACACGGGAAGAGGGGGCGGCCTCTTCCCCAGACCGCCCCCTCCGGGGTCATTCCTACCAGACGTCGCCGGGGTGCGCGCCCCGGACCGTCCTCCCGCGGCGTGTCAGTTCGCGGAGGGGTCGGCCGGTGCCGTGGACAGCACCGCCAGGCGGCCGGTCTGCCGGGCGAGGACCGCGCGCCACAGCTGCGGTCCGGACAGCTCGCTGAGCACGTCGCCCGGGGTGCCGGGCACGCACGCCCAGGCGCCCTCGGCGACCTCGGCGGCCAGCTGGCCGGGCGACCAGCCCGCGTAGCCGGCGAACACCCGCAGGCCGGACAGGCCGCTCCCCAGGGAGCCGGGGTCGGCGTCGAGGTCGACGAGGTAGACGTCGCCGGCCACCCGCCGCAGCCCCTCGCCCTCACCGGCCGCGCCGGGGGCGCTGGCCAGGCACAGCGCGGTGTCGGTCTCGCACGGGCCACCGACGTGGAAGACGCCCGGCTCGACGGCGAGGTCGCACCAGCCGGGCAGCACGTCGCGGATCTCGACCTGGCTGGGCCGGCCGAGGACCACGCCGAGCGTGCCGCTGTCGTTGTGGTCGAGCACGTAGACGACGGTGCCGGCGAAGTTCGGGTCGGTGAGCCCGGGCATGGCCACGAGCAGCGAGCCGGGGACGACGTCGTCGAGGGTGCCGGTGGACAGCCGCGGCACCGGCGCACGGCGTCGGCCCGTGACCCGCCGGGTGGGCGGGCCGGACTCGGGTTCGGGTGAGGGCACCGGAGACATCCCGTCCAGTGTGCAACAGTCCGGGGCCCGGGGGAGGGCGGGAGCGCGCCATAGGGTGAGCCGGTGACGCGGGCCGCTCCGACCGTGCGGCTCCTGCTCGGCCGGGAGGACTTCCGCCGGCTGCTGGCCACCCGGCTCCTGGCCCAGTTCGGCGACGGCGTCTTCCAGGCCTCGCTCGCCGGGAGCGTGCTGTTCAACCCGCAGCGGGCCACCGACCCGCTCGCCGTCGCGGCCGGGTTCGCGGTGCTGCTGATGCCCTACTCGGTGCTGGGCCCCTTCGCCGGCGTCTGGCTGGACCGGTGGAGCCGCCGGCAGGTGCTGGTGCACGCCGACGTGCTGCGCGCGGGCCTGGTCGCCGTCGTCGCGGCCCTCGTGGTGACCGGGGCCGGCGGCCTGCCGCTCGCCGTCGCCGGGCTCGCCGTCTTCTCGGTCACCCGGTTCGTGCTGTCGGCGCTGTCGGCCGGCCTCCCGCACACCGCCGACGCCGGCGTGCTGGTGACGGCGAACGCGCTGTCGACGACCTCGGGGGCGGTGGCGACCGTCGTCGGCGGGGCGGCCGCGGTCGGCCTGCTGCAGCTGGCGCCGACCGGGGACGCCGGCTACGCGGCCGTGACGCTGTCCGCGGCGCTGCCCTACCTCGCGGCCGCGGCGGTCGTCGCGGGCTTCGGCCGGGCCCACCTCGGTCCTGACCGCGCCACCCGCGCGGCCCGGCTCGCGGCCCGGCAGGTGCTGCGCGGCATGGCCGACGGCGTCCGGGACGTGCTCACGCACCCGCCGGCGACGGCGGCGCTGCTGGCGATCTCCGGGCACCGGGTCTGCTACGGCGTGCTGACGCTGATGTCGCTGCTGCTGTACCGCGGCCCGCTGGCGGAGGGGTCGGGGCCGCTGTTCCCCGGCGGGCTTGTCGGCCTGGGGCAGGTCGTGGGCGCCGGGGCGGTGGGCACGCTGCTCGCGGCGCTGGTCACCCCGGCCGCGGTGCGCCGGCTGGGCCGCCGCCGGTGGACGGCACTGCTGCTGGCCGCCGGCGGGGTGCTGCAGCCGCTGCTCGGGCTCACCTTCGCGCCGCCGGGGATCGTGGCCGGCGGGTTCGTGCTCGGCTTCGTCGCCCAGGGCGTGAAGGTGTGCGTCGACACCACGCTGCAGGAGGTGCTCGGCGACGACGTCCGCGGGCGCGTGTTCTCCGTGTACGACACCCTGGTCAACGTCTCCTACGTCGCCGCGCTGGTGGCCGGGGCGCTGGTGCTGCCGGCCTCGGGGGTGTCGGTGCCGGTGCTGCTCGCCGTCGGCGCCGTGTACGGGCTGACCGCCGTCGCGTTCCTGCGGCGCAGCGCGGCGCCGGCGCGGGTCTAGAGGCCCGGCTCGCAGGCGCCGCGACCCAGCCGCGCCAGGCCCGCGAGGTCGCCGGGGCCGAAGTCCACCTGGCCGTCGTTGCGCGGGGCCATCAGCTCGGCCGGGTCGTCGACGTGGTCCAGGCCCAGCACGTGCCCGAACTCGTGCATGAGGACGGCGCGCAGCGCGGCCCGGCCCTCGGGGGACCCCGCGGCGCCGGCGGCCCAGCCGGCGTCGATGGTCACCGCGCCGGTGACGAACACCCACGGCCCGCCGGCCGCGGCGGCCGCCTGGCTGCCGCCCAGGCCCGCCACCGTGCCCCCGAGGCCGGGCACCTCCTCCGGGGTCGCCCAGCTGACCAGGACCGGCGCCCAGCGGTCGCCGTAGCGGTCGGGCTGGAACACCGCCCGGTCGTCGGTGTACCCCTCGGCGGTGGGGCCGTCGGGGACGAACCGCAGGCCGGTGGCGGCCGACAGCCGGGTCAGCGCCTCCTCGACCAGCCCGGCGGCGCCCGGCGGCGCGCCGTCGGGCCGCATGACCCAGTGCACCGGGCGGCACGGGTCGTAGGCGACCGGCGTGACGCCGTCGGCCTGGTGCTCGACGAACGCGTAGGTGCCGCCGGCCGGTGCCGGCGGCGGCGCGCCGAGCGGCAGGTCCGCGGCCTCGTGGCCGGGCGTGGGCCGGTCCGACGCCGGGGCAGCGGGACTCCCGGCGCCGGCGGAGCCGGAGGTGGACTCCCAGGGCCACGGGCGCGGGCCGGCGAGCACCGCCGCGCCGAGGCTCAGCGCGAGCACCAGGACGACGGCCAGCACGCCGCGGACGGCGGGGGAGCGGCGGCGCGGGGGCGGCGGCCCGCCCTCCCAGGCGCGCCACGACACCGGGTCGGCGGGACGGCCGGCCGCCTCGTCCAGCACCCACCGCGGCACGCGGCCGGTGGGCGAGGACGGGATGCCCGGCGGGGGCGGCAGGGGCGGCGGCCACGGGCCCGACGGCCGCTCCACGGCCCCCTCCGAGGGCCACGGCGCGCGCACGGCGCGCCCGTCCTGCGTTCCCCCGTGCACCCGTGCCCCCGTTCGCGGTCCGGCCGTCCGTCCTACCGGGGGACGGCGGGCGCGGGGAGGGGCGCGGGGGGAGCGGCCACCCGTGCGGGGGAGTCAGGAGCGGGCGCCCCACCAGGCGCGCAGCTCGGCCTCGGCCTCGTCGGGCCCGAGCGGGCCGCGCTCCAGGCGGAGCTCCTTGAGGTACGTCCACGCCTCGCCGACCTCGCGGCCCGGCGGGATGCCCAGGATCTCCATGATCGCGTTGCCGTCGAGGTCCGGCCGCACCCGCGCGAGGTCCTCGGCCGCCGACAGCTCGGCGATCCGCCGCTCGAGCGAGTCGTAGGTGGCCGAGAGCGCGGCGGCCCGGCGCCGGTTGCGGGTGGTGCAGTCCGAGCGGACCAGCTTGTGCAGCCGGGACAGCAGGTCGCCGGCGTCGGTGACGTAGCGGCGCACCGCGGAGTCGGTCCACTCGCCGCCGCCGTAGCCGTGGAACCGCAGGTGCAGGAAGGTCAGCCGGGCGACCGCCTCGACGACGTCCTTGGGGTAGCGCAGCGCGGTCAGCCGCTTGCGCACCAGCTTCGCGCCGACCACCTCGTGGTGGTGGAAGGAGACCCGGCCGCGCGGCTCGTGCCGGCGGGTCGCGGGCTTGCCGACGTCGTGCAGCAGCGCCGCCAGCCGCAGCACCAGGTCCGGCGACTCCGCGTCCGGGTCGGCCTTCTCCAGCGCGATCGCCTGGTCGAGCACGGTCAGCGAGTGGGAGTAGACGTCCTTGTGCTGGTGGTGCTCGTCGATCTCCATCCGCAGCGCCGGCAGCTCGGGCAGCACGACGTCGGCCAGGCCGGTGGAGACGAGGAGCTCCAGCGCCGCGCGGGGGGCGTCCTGCAGCAGCGTCTTGGACAGCTCCGCCTGCACCCGCTCCGGGGTGATCCGCGCCAGCTCCCCGGACATGTCGGTCATCGCCCGGACGACGTCGTCGTCCGGGGTGAGCCCGAGCTGGGCGACGAAGCGCACCGCGCGCAGCATCCGCAGCGGGTCGTCGGCGAAGGAGTCCGCCGCCGCGCCCGGGGTGCGCAGCCGGCGGGCGAGCAGGTCGCCGAGGCCGCCGAACGGGTCGGTCACCGTGCGGTCGGGGCCGAGCGACACCGCCATCGCGTTGACCGTGAAGTCGCGGCGGGCCAGGTCGTCGACCAGCGACTCGCCCCACGCCACCTCGGGGTTGCGGGACTCGCGGTCGTAGCGGTCGGCCCGGAAGGTGGTGATCTCCAGCCGGGTGCCGCGCACCTCGGCGCCCACGGTGCCGAAGGCGATGCCCTGGTTCCACGTGGAACCCGCCCAGCCGCGCAGCAGCCGCAGCACCTCCTCGGGCCGGGCGTCGGTGGTGACGTCGAGGTCGCCGGGCGGCGTCGGCGCGCCGCTGCCGGCGGCCAGCAGGGCGTCGCGCACCGACCCGCCCACGAGGTGGGCCTCGAACCCGGCCGCGGCGAAGCGTTCCCCCAGCTCCACCAGCACGGGCGACACCTCGACCAGCTCGCGCACGGTCTGCTGCACCGCCGAGGGGACGTCCACGGCGGCCGGACGACTCTTCCGCTCCTCGGACACGACGAGCCAGGGTAGTGCGGCGGCTCGCGCTACCCTCCTGGCATGGCAGGCACCGGCGGACGCGGGCGTCCCGGCCGCCGCCTGCGGCGGGTCGACGAGACCTCCGCCGGGGGCCTCGTGGTCGCCGACGACGGCATCTCCGGCCCGCGCGCCGCGCTGATCGGCCGCACCGACCGCCGCGGCCGGCTGCTGTGGTCGCTGCCGAAGGGCCACATCGAGGAGGGCGAGACCCCCGAGGACACCGCCGTCCGGGAGGTCGCCGAGGAGACCGGGATCATCGGCGAGGTGCTCGCCCCGCTCGGGATCATCGACTTCTGGTTTGTCGCCGAGGGCCGCCGCGTGCACAAGACCGTGCACCACTTCCTGCTGCGCGCCATCGGAGGCGCCCTGTCCGACGCCGACGTCGAGGTGACCGAGGTCGCCTGGGTCCCCCTCGACGAGCTGTCCGACCGGCTGGCCTACGCCGACGAGCGGGCGCTGGTCGAGCGGGCGCCCGCGCTGCTCGCCGACAGTGCGTGACCCGGACCGCGACGTCCATCCTCGGCACAGCACCCCCCGGTCCGGGGCCGGCCGGCGCGGGAGGACGGTGACCCGCGTCCTGACGGCGGCCCTGCTGGCCCTCCCGCTCGCCGCCGCCCCCGCGCTCGTCCCGGACGCGGCTCCCGCCGCCGCGGCCCCGGCGACCCCGGCCGCGCCCGCGACCGATCCCGAGCGGCCGGTCACCGTCGACCTCACCCGGCTCGAGCCGCGCACCGTCGCCCCCGGCGGCGCGGTCACCCTGGCCGGCACGCTCACCAACGACGGCACCGAGACGATCACCGACCTCGGCGTGCGGCTGCAGCGCGGCCTGGCCGTCACCACCCGCGCCGACCTGCTCGCCGCCGACGCCGACCCCGACCCGGCCACCGCGTTCACCACGCCGTTCCAGCCGCTGCCCGGCCCGCTCGCCCCCGGCGACTCCGCGCCGTTCACCGTCACCGTCACCACCGCCGACCTGGCGCTGGACCGCGACGGCGTCTACCCCCTGCTGGTCAACGTCAACGGCACCACCGCCGACGGCGAGCCGAGCCGGGTGGGCGAGGTCCGCACCCACGTGGTGCAGCAGAGCGCGCCGCCGGCCACCGCCACCGCCGTCGCCTGGCTGTGGCCGCTGGCCGAGCGCAGCCACCGCGACGCCTCCGGCCGGTTCGTCGACGACGGCCTGGCCGAGGCGGTCTCCGACGGCGGCCGGCTCGACCGCGCGCTGTCCGCCGTCGAGCGGCTCCCCGCCGCCGTCGCGCCCGCGGCCACGTCCCTGGCCCCGGTGACCCTCGCCGTGGACCCCGCCCTGGTCGAGGAGCTCTCGGTCATGGCCGAGGGCCCCTACGACGTCGGCGGCGAGGAGGACGCCGGCACCGGCACCGAGGCCGCCGCCGCGTGGCTGGAGCGGCTGCGCGCCGTGGCCGCCGACCACCCGGTGCTCGCCCTGCCCTACGGCGACGTCGACGCCGACGCGCTGCAGGCCGCGGGCCTGGAGGCCGCGCTCACCCGCGCGCTGCCCGGCGCCGCACCCGGGGCGGAGGGCGACACCCCGGAGGGCGGGAGCGTGGTCTCCGACGCCTCGCCCGGGCCGGCCGGGGCCGCGCTGCTGGCCGACGTCCTCGGGGTCACCCCGCGCACCGATCTGACCTGGGCGGCCGGCGGGGCACTGCGGCCGGACACGCTCGCGACCCTCCGGGAGGGCGGCGTCGAGCAGGTGGTGGTCGCCTCCAGCGCGATGAGCGACGGCGACGCGGCGCTCGGCATCCCCGGCGGCGGCGCGGCCGCGCGGACCACGGTGCCCGGCACCGACGGCCCGGTCGAGGCCCTGGTGGCCGACGCGGGGCTGTCCTCCGTCGTCGGCACGGCCCACACCGCCGAGGGCGGCCCGCGGGTGGCCGAGCAGCGCTACGTCGCGGAGCTGGTGCTGGTCTCGCAGCAGACGCCCGTCACCCCGGCGGGCCAGAGCGTCCTGGTCGCCCCGCCGCGCGACGTCGACCCCGACCCCGAGACGGTCGCCGCGATGATCACCGACACCGCGCTGCCCGGGCTGCGCCCGGCGTCGCTGACCGACCTGTCCGCGGGCCCGGTCGCCGACGCCGGCACGCCGGTGGACCAGGCCGGCGCGGCGGTGCTCGACCCCGCCGGCGTGGCCGGGCTGGTCGCCGCGACCGCGCTGCGCGACGACCTCGCCGGCGCCGTCGTCGGGGAGCCCGCCACCGTCCTCGCCGGGTACGACGCCGCGCTGGCCCGGGCCGCCTCGGTGGCCTGGCGGGACGACCCGGCCGGCTTCACGACCGCCGCCGGGGACGTGCGCGACACCCTGGCCGGGCTGCGCGAGCGGGTGACGCTGGTCGCCCCCGCCGACGGCACCTACAGCCTGGCCTCCAGCGACGCGCCGCTGGTGCTCACCGTGCAGAACGACCTGCCCTTCGCGGTGCGGGTGCTGGTGGAGGCGCGCACCCGCGACAACGTCGGCCTGACCATCGGCGAGCTCGAGGCGCAGGAGCTCGCGCCCGAGCAGCGCACGACGCTGGAGGTCCCGACCGAGGTGCGCCAGTCCGGCCGCTTCGCCGTCACCGCGAGCCTCACCACCCCCGACGGCGGCCCGCTGGGCGACGACGTCGCGATCCAGGTCCGCAGCACCGCCTACGGGACGATCTCGCTGTCGATCACCATCGGCGCCGCCGTCCTGCTCGGGCTGCTGTTCCTGCGCCGCGGGGTCCTCTTCCTCCGCCGCCGCGGGCGGCCCGAGGAGGAGCTGCCCGACGGCGCCGGGGCCGCCTTGCCGCCCAGCCGGAGCCCGGTGTGACCGGCCACCCCCGCAGCGACGAGGACGCACCGGCCCGGGAGCCGGGGGCGCGCCCGCTGCCGCCGGTGCCCCCACCCGTGTCCTCCCCGCCTCCCGCGGCGGCGTCCCCGGAGGCGGCGGGACCCGCGCCGGAGCGCGACCGGTCCCGGCCGCTGCCCCCGCCGCCCTACCCGGTCGCCCCGCCGCCGGGCTCGGGCCTGCCGGGCACCCCGGCGGCCCGCCGCGCCATGCCCCCGGTGCCGCCGGCCCGGCCCCGGCCGCCCGGGGCGCCCCGCACCGGGGACCAGCCGGGCGCGCGGGCCGACGGACGGCGCCCGGCGGTCCCCGGGGCCGAGGCGCCCCCGCCCGCGGCCGTCCGGCCCGCGCCCCGGCCGCTGCCGCCGGTGCCGCCGCCGGTGCGGCGCCGCTTCATCCCGGCCGACGAGACGCAGGTCATCCCGATCCTGCACCTGCCCCCGGTCCCGCGGCCCGAGGGCGAGACCGAGGAGGAGGCGCAGCAGCGGGAGGGCGCCCCCGGCGGCAGCCGCGGCCTCCTGCGCGCCGCCGGGACCATGGCGGTGGCCACGCTGGTCTCCCGGATCACCGGCCTGCTGCGCACGGTCGTGCTGGCCGCGGCGCTGGGCGTCGGGCTGGTCAACGACGCCTACAACACCGCCAACACGCTGCCCAACATCGTCTACGAGCTGCTGCTCGGCGGCGTCCTGACCTCGGTGATCGTGCCGCTGCTGGTGCACGCGCAGGAGCGCGACCGCGACGGCGGGGTCGCCTACGCGCAGCGGCTGTCCACGGTGGCGATCGCCGGGCTCCTGGTGGTCACCGTGGTCGCCGTCGTCATCGCGCCGGCGCTGACCGCGCTGTACGGCATCGAGGACGACCCCGACCAGGTGCGGCTGGCCAACTGGCTGGCCCGGATCCTGCTGGTGGAGATCGTCTTCTACGGCATCGGCGCGCTGGCGCAGGCGATCCTCAACTCGCGCGGGGTCTTCGGGCCACCGGCGTGGGCGCCGGTGCTCAACAACGTCGTCGTCATCGCCACCGGCGTGCTGTTCGTGATGGCCGGTGGGCCCGGCGACCTCGAGCCGCAGACGATCACCCCCGGCCAGGTGTGGCTGCTCGGCGGCGGCACCCTGCTCGGCATCGCCGTCCAGGCGCTGGTGCTGGTGCCGCTGCTGCACCGGGCCGGCGTGCCGCTGCGGCCCCGGTGGAGCCTGCGGCAGACCGGCCTGCGCGAGGTCGGCGGGCTGGGCCTGTGGGTGGTCCTGTACGTGGCGGTCAGCCAGGTCGGCGTCGTGGTGGCCACCCGCGTGGCCAACGCGGCCGCCCGCGACGGCGGGCTGGGCTCGAGCGCCTTCGCCTACGCCAGCCTGCTGTTCCAGATGCCCTACGGGATCATCGGCGTCGCGCTGCTCACCGCCCTCGTGCCGCGGATGAGCCGCGCCGCCGCGCGGAACGACGTCCCCGGCGTCGTCCAGGACCTCTCCCTCGGCACGCGGCTGTCCGCGCTGGGGCTGCTGCCGGTGGCCGCCGCGCTCACCGTCGTCGGCCCGGCGCTCGGCGCCGTCGCCTTCGCCCGCGGCAACACCTCCGTCGACGAGGCGCAGGGCATCGGCGCGGCCCTGGCCGTCGGCGCGTTCGGGCTGCTGCCCATGGCCGTCACGCTCCTGCAGCTGCGCGTCTTCTACGCCATGAAGGACGCCCGGACGCCGACGCTGATCCAGGTCGGCATGGTCCTCGTCCGCGTCCCGCTGCTGCTGCTGGTCCCGGCGCTGGTCGAGCCCGAGCACGTCGTCGCCGGGCTGATGCTGGCCACCAGCCTCACCTACCTCGCCGGATGGGTGCTCGGGCACCTCGCGCTGCGCCGGCAGCTCGGCGCCGAGCCGGGCGTGGCGCGGGGCGGCGCGCTGGGCCCGGTGCTGCGGATGGTGCTCGCCGCGGCGGTGGCGGCCGGCGCCGGCTGGGTCGTCGTCCGGGTGACCCACGACGCGTTCGGCACGTCGCTGACGGGCTCGCTCGGCACCCTGTTGATCGGTACCGTGGTCGTCGGCGTCACGGCCCTCGCCGGCTTCGTGCTCGCCCGCGTCCCGGAGCTCCGGGAACCCCTCGCCGCCGTCCGCGCGCGGCTGGGCCGCGGGTGAGCCGCGGACCGGCGGGCACGGACGGCGTCCCCGGGGCAGCGCGCAGCCGGGGGGAGCGGACAGGGGGTCGGACACGTCCATGACGGCGACGATCACCGGCCTCCCCGACCGGTACCGACCGCTGGACGAGGTCGGCCCCGAGGAACGCACCTCGACCGGCGTCATCCACTGCTGGCGCGCCAAGGACCGCATCCTCAACCGCGACGTCGCCATCCGCGTGCACGTCCCCGGCGGCCCGCCGGCGCGCGCCTGGATCGCCCGCGCGCTCACCGCCGGCGGCCTGGCCACCCCCGCGCTGGCGATGGTCTACGACGCCTCGGAGGGCAGCGGCGGCGAGACCGGCGTGGCCTACGTCGTCAACGAGTGGATCGAGGGGCAGACCCTCGCCGAGCGGCTGCGGTCCGGGCCGATGGGCGAGCGGGAGGCCCGCACCGTCCTGCGCCGGCTGGCGGAGGGCGTCGCCGAGGCGCACCGGGTGGGCCTGCCCGTCGGCGGCCTGAGCCCCGAGACCGTCGTCCTGCGGCCCAACGGGCTGGTCGGCCTGCGCGCCGTCCCCGCCGCCACGGGCACCGTCCAGGAGGACATCGCCGCCCTCGGCGCGCTGCTCGAGTACTGCCTCACCGGCCGGCAGGCCGGCGTGCCCGGGCCCGACGGCGTCCCCGCCGCCGCCCCGGTCATCGCCCAGCCGGACCTGGCCGCGCTCGTCCGCCGCGTCCGCTCCACCGAGCCCGGCGCCCGGCTGGCCAGCGCCGCGGCGATGGCCGCGCTGCTCGCCGATCGGCCGCGGTCCTCGGCCGTGCCGGTCCGCGGCCGCGACGAGAGCGACAGCGGGTGGCTGCGGCGCCTGCGCGAGCACCGCGACGCCGAGCAGGCCCCCACCGTGGCGGCGCAGGACGCCGGGGGACCCCAGCGGCTCGACCCGGACACCCTGCCGCCGGTGCCGCTCGGGCCCGCCCGCGCCCTCCCGCCGGTGCCGGCCGAGGACCCCCACGACGTCGCCGTCGTCGGCGAGCCGGTCGACGAGGAGGACGAGGACGACGCCGGGGGCTCGCCCGGCCGCCGCCGGTTCCTGGTCGTCGGCCTGCTGCTGGCCGCCCTGGTCGTCGTCGTGCTGCTCGCCTGGTGGGTGGGCACCAACCTGCTCTCGGTCGCCACGAACGTCGACGAGCGGCCCGGCACGCCGGTGGTCCCGTCCAGCAGCGCGCCCGCCGAGGACAGCGCCGCCCCCGCGCCGGAGGCCGGCACGCCCCTGACGATCCGCGACGCCACCGTCTTCGACCCCTTCGGCGACGGCGAGCCGGAGAACACCGACGAGGTGCCGGCCACCCACGACGGCGACCCGGCCACCACCTGGTCCACGCTCACCTACCGGGGCTCGGCCGACTTCGGCAACCTCAAGCCCGGCGTCGGCGTCGTCTACGACCTCGGCTCGCCCCAGGCGATCGGCGGCGTCACGCTGACGACGACCACCCCGGGGGTCAACGTCGAGGTCCGCACCGGCGAGGCGCCCGACGGTGACCTCGACTCCTTCGCCGTCGCCACCTCCGGCAGCGTCGACGGGACCACCGACCTCGCCTTCGACGAGCCGGTGACCGCGCAGTACGTCCTGGTGTGGGTGACCGGCCTGGTCCCCGCCGGGGACGGCTTCGCCGGCGACCTCGCCGAGGTCGCCGTCACCCCCGCCGCGGGGGAGTGACCTGCACGTCAGCGCCCTGATCACGGGAATCCCGCCCTACGATGCGGCGTTGTGCCCCGCGTGACCGACCCCCAGCCCACCCCTGGCCCCGCGACGACCACGGAGGTCCAGTCGCCCGTGATCCCGCCCGCGGAGCACGACGGCGTCCGTGACCTGGTCATCATCGGATCGGGTCCCGCCGGTTACACCGCGGCCGTCTACGCCGCCCGGGCCAACCTCCACCCGCTGGTCTTCGAGGGCTCCCAGTTCGGCGGCGCCCTCATGACCACCACCGAGGTGGAGAACTTCCCCGGCTTCGCCGAGGGCATCCAGGGCCCGCAGCTGATGATGGACATGCGCCAGCAGGCCGAGCGCTTCGGCGCCGAGCTGGTCGCCCGCGACGTCACCGAGGTCGACCTCACCGCCACGCCCAAGGTGGTCAAGGTCGGCGACGAGGTGACCCTCGCGCACGCGGTCATCGTCGCCACCGGCTCCAAGTACCGGTACCTGGGCCTCGACAACGAGCAGCGCCTGCTCGGCCACGGCGTCTCCGCCTGTGCCACCTGTGACGGCTTCTTCTTCCGCGACCAGGACATCGTCGTGGTCGGCGGCGGCGACTCGGCGATGGAGGAGGCCACCTTCCTCACCCGCTTCGCCAAGACGGTGACCGTCGTCCACCGCCGCGAGGAGCTGCGCGCCTCGAAGATCATGCAGAAGCGCGCGCAGGACAACGAGAAGATCCGCTGGGCGCTGGGCAAGCAGGTCACCGACGTGCTCGGTGACCGGACCGTCTCCGGCGTGCAGCTGACCGACGTCGTCACCGGCAGCACCGAGGAGCTCCCGGTCAGCGGCGTGTTCGTGGCCATCGGCCACGACCCGCGCAGCGAGCTGTTCGCCGGGCAGCTCAAGCTCGACGACGAGGGCTACATCCAGGTGGAGCACCCCTCCACCCGCACCAACATCGACGGCGTCTTCGCCTGCGGTGACGTCGTCGACCACGTCTACCGGCAGGCGATCACCTCGGCCGGCACCGGCGCCGCGGCGGCCATCGACGCCGAGCGCTGGCTGGCCGAGACCTTCGACGAGCGCTGACGGAGGACCCCCTCGCCCCCCGCCCCCCCCCACCCCCCCACCGCTCGCCCGCGCGCGGCGGGCCCCTGCAGGGAGGCCGTTACAGCACCTCACCCGCGCTGGTCGGGGTGGTCGGCCTGCAGGGCGCGGGCAAGTCGACGTTGGTGGGGCGCACCCTCCCCGGCC